>NZ_JABBYO010000004.1:300000-565295 GCF_012958305.1 Tautonia rosea
CATTGCCCTGCCTTTGATTTTCTTGACGTTGATGCCAGGGGTCGAGCTGACACCGTTTTACAGCCTGGTGCCGATTACGGGTGTCTCGCTGTTGCTGAAAACGCTGATGCTGGAACAGTATAACGAGGCGTTTCAGTACTTCTTACCGGTGATGTTGTCGACGATTATTTATGGATTGCTCGCGTTACGGTGGGCGGTTGGTCAGTTCCGATCGGAGGAGGTTCTGTTCCGAGAGGCGGAGCGGTTCGACCTGGTCTCCTGGTTCCGCCACCTGATTCGGGACCGCGGCCCGACCCCGACCGCGGGCCAGGCGATTGCCTGCTTTGTCATCATCCAGGCGTGTGCCTGGTATACGTCGATGCTGCTGTTCGGGGCAAACCCCCTGGTGGCTCTGGCGATTGGTCAGCTTGGGTTCATCCTGGTGCCGCCGCTGGTGATGACAATTCTGTTCACGTCGAGCCCGAAACGAACGCTTCGGCTGCACTGGCCGGGCTGGGGAGCCGTGGTGCTGGGGGTTGGCCTGGCGTTGACCCTGAACCCGCTGACGGCCGAGCTGCGGTCGATTGTGATGGAACTGTTTCCGATGCCGAAGGCAATGGAGCAGGCACTTCAGGGATTGCAGGAGGCGATTCCGAACCTGGCCACGGCGCTCTTGCTCTTTGCGATCATCCCGGCCATCTGCGAGGAAGTGGCCTTCCGGGGCCACATTCTCTCAGGGCTGGAATCGACGCTGGGGAAATGGTCGGCGATCTTGCTTTCAGCATTCTTGTTTGGATTTTTGCATGTTTTGATTAGCTTGTTTCAGCAATTTTTCAACGCGACCTTGCTCGGGGTGGTGCTTGGCTGGCTGGCGATTCAGACGCGGAGCCTGCTGCCGGCCATTGCATTTCATCTGACGAACAATGCGTTGGCGGTGGTCGGGCCGTCGCTGGCAGTGGGCTGGCTCTATCGCGATCAGACGCTGTTCTTGTATCAATGGCACTGGGTGGCCCTGGGCGCGGTCGGATCAGCGGCCTTGCTCGTGGTGCTTTCTCGGATCGGCGGAGATCGGCCCTCGACCGTTGAGGATGAGCCGACGATCGTGGCCGAGAGGGCGGTTCCGGTAGGAGTCGGAGAGGTTCGAGACCCCGATCGTGAGAACTGATGAGCACGACCGACTTGATCCTCGGCGCTCGCTATGTCTTCCCGGTCGAGGGAGATCCGATTGCCGAGGGTCGCGTGACGATTCGGGAGGGCCGGATTGCGGCGGTGGGGCCTGCCGGGAATCGTTTGCCGGATGTCGATCTGGGGAACGTCGCGATTATCCCGGGGCTGGTCAACGCTCACACGCATCTGGAACTGTCGTCGATTGATCCTGCGAGGGATGATCCGTCCTCGTGGCCCGAGGACGAGATCGAGTGGTTGGGTCGGGTGATCGCCCATCGTCGGGAGAACTCGTTGGGGTCGCTCCGTGACGCGGTGGATCGCAACCTCGACGAGGCCCTGCGCGCCGGAACGACGATGCTGGCCGATACGACGAGCGCCGGATTGAGCTGGGAGGCGATTGCCGGGTCGCCAGTTCGGGCGGTCGTGTTTGCCGAGCTGATTGGCTTGAAGCGGATGCGAGGGTTGGAGACCAACCGGCAGGCGTGGGACTGGATTTCCTCGATCCAGCCCGCCGATCAGGTGTTCGCCAACGCGAAGCCGGGGCTCAGCCCCCATGCGCCGTACAGCACGGCAGGCTGGCTCTACCACCGGGCCGCCAGCACGCAGATGCCGCTCTCGACCCATCTGGCGGAGCTTCCCGAGGAACGGGAGTTGCTCCGGCATCGTCGGGGCCGGCTCCGCGAATTCCTTGAGAGCATGGGCGCCTGGGACGACGATTGGGAGCCGATCAGCCCCGAGCCGGCCGATTACATCCGTCGCGGGGCCCTACGTGATGCCGACTGGATCGTGGCACATGGTACGTATCTTGATGCCGACGACTTCTGGCAACTGCGTCCTGAGGCCGGGGCCGACGGCCACCGGGTTGCCGTGGCGTTTTGCCCCCGGACCCACGCGCGCTTCGGGCATCAGCCGCACCCGTTCCGGGAGATGCTGGAGCGCGGAGTGGTGGTTTGCCTCGGGACCGACAGCCTGGCCTCGACCCCGAGCCTCAGCATTCTGGACGAGATGCGCTTCCTGCACCGACTTGACGCCAGCCTCGGCGGCCCCTTGCTGCTGACGATGGGGACGTTGTTCGGGGCCTGGGCCCTGCGCGCAGAAACGGTGACGGGCAGCCTGAAGCCGGGGAAATCGGGTGATCTGGCGATCGTCTCGCTGCCGGATCGAGAGGCCGACGACCCGTACGCCCTCTTGCTCGATTCGGACTTGCCGGTGGTCGCCTCGGCCTTCGAAGGGCGATTTCGAGCCGATCCCGGCTGGCGACCCGGCAAGGAGTTGCCTGGGTCAAGGTCCGGGTGAATCGCTCAGGATCGTTGTGAGCAACGTGGCGGATCACGTCGAACGTTGAGAATCACGCCCTGGTGAACCTGCACGGCGATGCGATTCTCGAAGTTGACCTCAATTTGATGGCGGACCCCCAAGGCTCGCCGGATGTGGTCTCCGACCGCGAGAAGACGCTCGCCCATGAGCCCGAGATGGCAACCCGGCTCACCGCAGCAGAAGGGCGAGCCTTCGGGAAGGAGATGGAGGGTTGCGCAGACGTTGATCCGATGCAGAGGGCGGCCGAAGGGCTCGACGGCGTCGACGCAGAACCAGAGGCCGGGCCGAGGGAGGCAGCAGACATCGGCGACGGCCTGCTCGACGAGCCGGGTCAGTTCGGACCGAGAACGCTTGCCTAGGTGGGCGCGGGCGTGCGGTTCAAGCCGTTCGAATGGTCTGTGCAACGGGGGAGAATCAGGACTCGCTGGAGGAGGCGGCGGCAGCGGCGGCCTTGTCCTGGCGGATCTTGCGGGGTTTGGGGCGGCTCTTGCCGTAAGACTTCCGGAACAGCTTGCCGCGCTTGGAACGCTTATCACCCTTACCCATCGGCGGGTCGTCCTTTCGGGGATCTATGCTCAAACGATCGACGCGCCCGCCGGATTGTTGGTGGCGGAGGAGCGTCGAACATCCTCATGGAGAATTCGAAGTCCCAATCATACCGGCAGGTCGCGAGCGATTCCAGGCCGCTCGGTGGCGGAAATTGGGGAGAGGGAGGCCGCAGGGGCAGATCGGCTCAGAATTCCATCCGTTCGAAGGCCCGGATGCCGATCCGCATGGGGACGATCGTGGCGATGGCCCCCACGACGAGGCTGAACGAAACTGCAAGGAGAAGTCGTCGGTACAGGACCTCGTTCGATCCGCCGAACATCATGGCGACCTCACTGCCGATCCCAGCGAAATAGAGATGGCTGAGGATGGCCGGGGGGGCGATGACCAGAGCGATGAAGGCGAGGCTGACGAGCAGGTTGAGCGTGCCGCCGAACCCGGCGGCGATCTTCGAGGGGTCATCCTCGCGGAGGTTCGGCAAGCGGGCCCCCAGGCCGACGCTAATGGCCGAGAGCCCGAAGCAAAGCACGGCCACAATGGCCGCTTGCAAGATGAGCATCATCGGGCCGACCTTGAGCATCAGGCCGCTCAGGAGGATCAGAATCTCGGTTGCCACCAGGGAAATTCCGGCGGCAAAGGCGAACTTGCCCCAGATGATCGACGACCGTCGGACCGGAAAGAGCCCCAGAAGCCAGAGGTTCCGCCCTTCGAGCGAGAGCATCGGGAAAATGAACCGACTGGTGAAGGTGGAGAGGATCAGGGCCGTAACCGCCAGGTTCAGGAAGCTCAGGAGGTTGCGGAAGTAGGGGCTTTGTACGTCGTAGCCGAGCCGACGAATGTTGATGAAATAGAACGCGAGCAGGCCGAAGAAGATGAGGAACTGCGACCACTGGGTCGGGTCTCGGCGGAAGGTGCGCAGGTCCTTGAGGATCAACAGGCGGATCGGTTCGCGGATGAAGCCAAAGAGGCGGTGGAAAGCGGCATCGATGCCGTACCAGCCGAAGTGGCGGCGGGCCGATCGGCCTCCGAGAACCCGACTGTAGCCGGTTCGGTAGAGGTCTCGGGCGACGACGGCGGCGGCCAGGTAGGCCAAACCGGCATGGGAGCAGATGACCATGAGGTAAAAGAGCCCGTCGCGCCACGCTCCCTCGGCCGATCGGAGCAGACCGGCGGCCATCCATCGGCTGGGCAAGAGGCTGTTGGTGCTGAATTCGAGCCGACCGAGCAAGGCGTTCATCCACTCGTAAGAGAGGGTCGATCCGGGGGTCGTCCAGACCCGAGCGGCGGTGTAGGCGAGGCCGCCGAGCATCAGCGCGACCGTGCCGATCAAGACCGACCTGCGTTGCCGGGGCAACAGATTGGCCAGCAAGATTGCGCCGATTGCCCCGACTCCACCCGGAATGACCACGAAGGCCAGGTGGTAGGCCAGCGCAATCAGATAGAACGGCCAGGGGGCCATCGAGGTGATCCCGTAGGCCACCATCATCGGGCTGCCGAGCAGGAGGAATCCCCAGCTGGAGAAGGCCATTGCCTCCAGGAACTTGTGGGCGAAGACCCGGTCCTCGGTCGCCGGGGTCGCAAGCAAGAATCCTGCCTCTCGGCTGCGGAACAGGGCGGCGTAGAGAATGATGCCCGTCGAGACGAGCAGCATGATCAGGAGCGAGAGGAAGAACAGGCTGAACAGGTACTCGACGATCTCTCCAGTGACCTTCAAATACTCCTTGAGAAAGCCGAAGCCCTCGAAAAAGAGCAGGAACAGGCCCGACCAGAAGATCGCCGAGCAGATGAGGATGGTGATGACCCTCAGCCGAGACTCGGCCACGAGTGAGTCGAGCAGGTTGATCAACAACCGGCGCCGGAGGAACCCAAAGCCTCGCGAAACGCGCAGATCAGTCGCCATCGGCGGAGGGTCGGGAAGGGGGGCAGAGGACCTTCGGAGTCGGCCTCGGATCATGGGAGACGATCCCCCAGCTCGATGGCCTCGGAGTTGGGTTCGGATTCGGATTCTCGTGAAACGATCGGGGCCGAGAGCCTTGGCCGGTCGCCGCTGGTGAGCTTCAAGAACAGGTCTTCGAGAGGGCCGTGCATCTGGGCTCGCTCGCGAATCTCGTCCAGGGAGCCGGTCATGAGCATCTTGCCACGGTCGATGATGCCGATGGTGTCGGCGAGTTCCTCAGCAATCGCCAGGAGATGGGTCGACATCAGGACGGCCACGCCGGAACGGGCTTGAGAGACGAACAGGTCCTTGACGATCCGGCCGCTGCGGGGATCGAGCCCGACCAGGGGCTCGTCGACGATCAGGACCTTCGGCTCGTGGACCAGCGCCGAGGCGAAGACGACGCGCTGCTTCATGCCGTGCGAGTAGTTCTCGCAGAGTTCGTCGATGTAATCGCGCATCTCGAAGATGTCGATCAATTCCTCGATCTTCGCCGAGGCGTGGCGACGGTCGAGCCCGTACATCTCGACGACGAACCGAAGGAACTCGCGGCCGGTGAGCTTCTCGTACAGATAGGGCTGGTCGGGGACGTAGGCGATCAGTTGCCGGGCCTCTCGGCTGCTGCTGGGAAAGCCGCCGATACGGACCGTTCCGGACGAGGGAGTCAAGAGGCCGCAGAGCATCTTGATGGTCGTGGTCTTGCCCGCGCCGTTGGGTCCGAGGAAGGCGAACAGCTCTCCAGGACGGACCTGGAGATCGAGCCCATCGACGGCTTTCTTGCGTCCAAAACTCTTGGTTACGCCAATCAGCTCGATCATCACCGGCCCCCCGGGAGATTGCCGAGGGAGTCGGGAGTCGGAGGGACGCGTTCCATGACGAGGTTGACGATCATCAAGGGGACCTCCTGGCGGATTACAAGGCCATCGGAAGCCCTGGCCCAGGTGCGGGCCGTCAGGCCTCGCATTCGGGTCACGACCAGATAGGTCGGCACGAGATTGTCCTGCCACGGGATCATGACGTTGCGTTGGGTGACCTCAACGGAAACCTCCTCCACACGGCCGGTCAGGGGGCTGACGACCGGGCTCTTCCACCGCTGGCCGACATGCAATCCGGGGAGGCGTTCCAGGGGCGAGAGCGAATTCTGGACCATGCCCCGGGCTTGATAGGGGAAGGTGAAGGTTTTCTTGCCGAAGATCAGGAGCGGCCCACGAGCGGTAATGACAATCTCATCGCTGGCCACGTGGCCCTCAAGGACCAGCAACTCGGTCTCGTCTCCCTCGATCCGGACTGAGGATCGCAGGACGTTGAGATTCCCGGCCGAATCGACCCCGATTACGCTCCGAATCTCCAGTCGCTCGTTGCCGGCCGACTCCAGGGGAGTCCGATCGAGCAAGGCCCCAGCGTCAAGCGTCACGACACTTTCAAAGCGGACATGGCCGTCTCGCTGACGCTTCGTCTCGGTCACAGCCTGACCGACGGCCGTCAGGTCGTCCGGTCCGTCACTCTCGAGGTCGGGGACCATCAGGTTCCATCGGGTCGGCCCCTTGGTGTCGTCGGCCTGGGCGATGTCTCGCATGTCCGGGGGTGGACCGACGAGCAAGTTGGGCAAGACATCCCGGACCAGCAAGGCCGAAGCGGCGACCGACCAGAAGACGAGCATGCCGAGCGAGACGAGTCGAGGGGGCATGGTGAAGGGGCTCCGGCTCCGCCCGCGATCGTTTCGAGGGGCATGGGACATGGCGGAAAGACGACCTTTTGCATCATACGAACCCCCGGCCCCCCCGAACAAGGGAGCCCCTTCACCCCTGCCCTCGGCGAGCATCTGGCCACTCCGAAGCACAGGGAACGGGCCTCCCGATGATCTCCCGAGACCGTTGGCCTCGATCCGTCGGACCCGGTGAACTCGGGAAGTTCCCTCGACGTTGCTTGAGGCAAACACGTTGACACGACCACGGGATCAGAAATTGCATGATTGCATGGTAAATTTCGCGGAATCACGCGAAATGTCGTGGTGGGAAGAGGGGGGCCTTGGCTATTCTGGATGACAGCAGCGTTGACACTGGATTCTTTTGTGCACATCGACTTCACTAGGCTCGCTTCTGATGCGACCCCTTACGTTTGCACCGCTGACCCGGCGGATGCGGCTGGTCCTGGGCATCCTGGCTCTGGTGCTGGGAGGTGTCTTTCCACGCGCTCGGGCGGAGTCGTTGCCGATTTACTCGGTGGTGGATCTGGGTCCGATGGACGGCTTGGCCTGGAGCAAGGGCCTGGCGATCAACGCGACGGGTCAGGTGGCCGGGACGGCGCAGACTCCGGGGTCATCGCAGGCATTCCTGGGATCGCCGGGTGGCTCGGTTCAGATTCTCGGCTCGCTCGCCGGAGAGTCTGGTAAGAGTCAGGGACTGGGGATCGGCGACGGTGGGGTTGTGGTCGGGGTCAGCGACTTTGGTCATGGCTCGCGACGCGCGTTTCGATCGAATGGCGGAGGCATGGTGAATCTGGGAACGCTCTCTGGCGGGTCCTGGAGTGAGGCGGTCGCCATCAACGCGGGGGGTGAGATCGCCGGTCACGGCAACCGCGAGGATGGCCGGACTGTGGCGTTCCGAATCACGAGCGAAGGAACGTTTGTCGAGCTGGGAAGTCTGGAAGGGGGTCTGTCGAGCCGGGCCTACGGGATCAACGCTCTCGGGCACGTCGTGGGAGAGTCGGTCGATTGGTTTGGCGTGCGTCGGGCCTTTGTGGCGGATGATCAGGGCATGCACGCCGTGGGGACGCTTCCCGGAGGTGGTGGCAGCGTGGCCCGCGCGATCAACGACGACGGCCTGATCACCGGGCATGCCACCGATGCCTCAGGACGCGACATGGCCTTTCTCGGTCGTCCCGGAGCCCTGGTGGCACTCGGGCTATTGCCCGGTGGACGATCGAGCTATGGCCTGGGGATCAACAACCTCGGAGACGTGGTTGGCCACGTGGCGGGAAGCCTTGGCTCGCGGGCCTTCTTGTGGGACGCGACTGAAGGCATGGTGGACCTGAACCACCTGATCGACCCCAATTCGGGATGGCTCCTGCAAGCGGCCTCGGGCATCAACGACGCGGGGATGATCGTCGGGACTGGCTTGAAGGACGGCATTACCCGGGCCTTTTTGCTCAAACTGAAGACGGCGGGACCACCCGATCCGTCTGGAGGAACGACGCTCCGAGCAACTCCGGAACCGGGATCGCTGGTCATGGTGTTGTTGGGTGCCTCAGGTGCCGGAGCGTGGACCTGGCTCCGTCGGCGGCGGTCAATCAGCCGACGGATTAGATCCGGGTGAACTGGTTGCCTGCGTTGCGTCGGATCAGGCGACGCATCTCCAGAATCGCCATCGTGGCCATGACCTGAGACGGGGCGAGGCCGGTCCGGACAATCAACTCATCAATCCCTCGGGGAAGGTCGTCGAGGTGGCCGAGCACCGCGCGCTCGTGGTCGGTCAGGGACAGCTCGGCCGGGTGGCGGACCTCGGGAGCTTCGGGCTCCTGGGATACGGAAACGGCCCGAGCCAGTGGACCAAGTTCTTCAAGGATGTCGTCCACGGTTTCGACGAGCCGGGCACCGTCTCGAATCAAGGCATGGCAGCCTCGGCTCGTGATGCTGTCAATCGGGCCAGGGACGGCGAAAACCTCGCGGTTCTGTTCCATCGCGTGGTGAGCTGAGGAGAGGGAGCCGCTCCGAGGAGCTGCCTCGACCACCACCACCCCGAGGCAAAGCCCGGCAATCAGGCGGTTGCGCTGGGGGAAGAGGCCGGCGAGCGGCTTCTGCTCCATCGGCTGTTCGCTGACCACCGCTCCCGAGGCGGCGACCTCGGCGGCGAGTTCGGCGTGCTCGGGAGGATAGATCGATCCCAGGCCGTTGCCGAGCACGCCGATCGTTCGGCCCCCGGCACGCAGCGCCCCCCGGTGGGCGGCGGCGTCGATACCTCTCGCCAGTCCCGAAACAACCGTCAGGCCGACCCGGGCGAGCGATCCGGCCAGACGCTCGGCGATCCTCATGCCGTAGGGGGTTGCCTTCCGGGCGCCGACCAGGGCGATCGCGAGCGAATCGGTCGGCAGCAAGGTTCCCCGAACGTAGAGCAAGGCGGGGGGATCGGCGATTGACCTCAACGGCTCCGGGTACTCGGGGTCATCGAACGGAATGGGCCGAACCCCTCGTTGCCGGCAGCGTTCGAGTTCGACCTCGGGATCGAGTTCCCGACGGGCCGAGACGATTTTCTCGGCCAGCTTCGGGCCGACGCCGGGCACCCGTTTCAAGTCGGACAGGGAGGCCGAGAGAACCTTAGCAGCGCTGCCGAAATGTTCGAGCAGGGCGCGGCTGGTCAGGGGGCCGATGCCGGGAATCATCGCCAGGCAGAGCAGATCAAGCAGGGAGCGATCGTCGCCGGAATCGGGGTCGGGCACGGGCGATCTCTGGCAGAACGGCAGGAACGAGGGAGCTGAACGCGCGACACACTCGGGTGGACACACGCCGGTCGGAATTGTAGCCGGGGCCGAGCTGTTGAGGCAATCGTACGCTGAGGAGCTACTGGGGCTGGCCAAGGGAGGGCGATCCCTGGTATCTTCAACCTTGCAGGAACGCCCCCGCCCGATTTAGCCGTCCCCGCGAGGCTCACGGCGGCGCCGAAGGAGTGGTCCCCGGTCGAGTGACCGATCGGAGCGACCCGCGTCTCCTCCCCGGACTCCGTCCATCGCTCGAGCGTCCCTTTCGCCCGAGCGGCCTTGATGCCCGCGGGGGTTGATCGCCATGCCTGTCGAACGCGATCTTTTCGAAGAAGAACAAGAGATGGTCGCCATGAGTTTCGGCGACCACATTGAAGAACTCAGACTGCGCCTTGTGCTGGCTCTGCTCGGGCTGGCCGTGGGCGTGATTCTATCGTTGATCCCGCCCCTGAATCTCGGCTACCACGTCATGCAAGGCATGCAGGACCCGGCTCAGGAGGCGCTGGAGGCCTACCACCTCAGACAGACCGAGAGTCGGGTGGCCGCCGCGGAACTCAAGGCGACGTATACCGAGATGCCCGCTCGGATTTCGGCCGCGGCGCTGGTGGCCGCCTTGCGAGAGGTGGCCCCCAATGTCACGCTGCCCGAGGAAGATCCTGGCTCGCTGGAGGGGCGTTATGTCGAACTGCCCATGCAGGTTCGAGACGCTGCCGCGATTGATCTGGTCAACACCAACGTTCAGCGTCAGAAAGCCCTGATCGCGCTGAGGCCGCTGGAAACAGCTGTCATTTTCTTCACGGTTTGCATCATCACCGGGCTGGTGATTGCCAGCCCCTGGGTCTTTTATCAGCTCTGGGCGTTCGTGGCCGCGGGTCTTTACCGACACGAGCGGGCCACGGTCTACCGCTACCTGCCCTTTTCCCTGGGACTGTTCCTGGGTGGCGTGTTCCTCTGCTACTTCGGGGTCTTGCCCCTGACCTTGCAGTTTTTGCTTCAGTTCAACATCTGGTTGAACGTCGAGCCGAGTCTCCAGCTCACTGCCTGGATGAGCTTTGCCACGCTCTTGCCATTGGTGTTTGGGCTTGGCTTCCAGTTGCCCCTGGTGATGCTCTTTGTCGGCAAGCTGGGAATCGTCTCGGCGCAGACGTTCCGTGAGAAGCGGAAATTCGCGTTGCTGGGCATCACCATTGTTGCGTCGATGCTCACGCCGGCGGACATTGTCAGCATGCTGATGCTCGCCGCGCCGATGGTCGCGCTGTACGAACTGGGGATTCTCCTGGTGGATCGGGGTGAGATCGCGGCGGCCAAGGCCGAGGCGTATTGACCCAAGTTCCGCGAGCCGACCGCACCGCGCTGGGGCGGTCTGGCCGCCTGGCCGAGACCGCCCCCGATGGTCTGCGTGACCGGACATCGTTGAATTTCAGGTTCTGCCGATGAAATCGCTGATCGTCATTCTGCACAACCTCGTCGCGCGGAAGGGGCGTCGGAATCTTCAGGTATTGGTGCAGTTGCTCCTGGTCTTCATCCTGTTGGTGCTGGGCTTCACCGTCGGGTTTCATTGGATCAGCGAGTACGAAGGAAAGGCACATACCTGGGTGACGGGGTTCTACTGGACCCTGGTCACGATGTCGACGCTTGGCTTTGGCGACATCACGTTCGAGTCGGACCTGGGGCGGGTGTTCTCGGTTGTGGTGTTGCTCAGCGGCACGGTCTTCATGCTGATCCTGATTCCCTTTACGTTCATCCAGTTTTTCTTTGTTCCCTGGATGGAGGCACAGGCCGCGGCCCGAGCGCCGAGGGCCCTGCCCCCTCAGACGAAGGGCCATGTGGTCCTGACGACGCTGGGTGGGATTGAAGGGCCCTTGATCCGAAAGCTGAACCAATCTCACCTTGAATATGTCATCATTGTTTCTGAGCTGGCCGAGGCGTTGCAACTGCACGATCAGGGCTACCGGGTCATGCTCGGAGATCTGGATGATCCGGAAACGTATCGTCAGGTCCGTGTGGATCAGGCGGCACTGGTTGCTACCACTCGCAGTGATATGAGCAATACGAACGTAGCGTTCACCGTTCGAGAAATATCCGAGACCGTTCCGATTGTGGCGACCGCCTCGTCGTCGGCTTCGGTCGATATTCTTGAGTTGGCGGGCTGTAACCGAGTGCTGCGGCTGGCGGAGTTGCTTGGTCGGCAACTGGCGCTCTGCGTCCTGGGACGGGATGCGAGAAGCCACGTGGTTGGCACGGTGGGCGATTTGCTGATTGCGCAGTCCCTGGTCAGAGATACGCCCCTGGTGGGCCGGACCCTGAGGGACATCCGCTTGCGCGACCATGCGAACGTCAGCGTGGTAGGCGTGTGGGACCGGGGGCGGTTTCAGATTGCCAGTCCCGAAACTCTGGTGCAAAAGACGTCGGTCCTGTTGCTGGCCGGTTCTCGAGCCCAGCTTGACGATTATGACGCGCTGTTTTGTATTTACCGATCGCATGATGATCCGGTCTTGATCATCGGCGGTGGTCGCGTGGGCCTGGCCGTGGCTCGGGCCCTGAGCGCCGAGGGAATCGACTACCGAATCGTCGAGCGACAACAACGCAAGGTGCGCAACGCTCCTCAATTTGTGTACGGAAACGCCGCGGAGTTGAAAGTTCTGAAAAAGGCTGGGATTGACAAGGCGTCGTCAGTGGTAATTACCACAAGAGATGACGACGTGAATGTCTTTTTGACCATTTATTGTCGTCGCTTGCGGCCGACGATTCAGATCCTTGCCCGGTCGAACCTGGAGCGAAACGTCTCGACCTTGCACCGTGCGGGGGCCGATTTCGTCCTTTCGTATGCGTCGATGGGAGCGAATTCGATCTTCAACCTGCTCCAGAAGATGGACACCTTGATGCTTTCCGAGGGCCTCAGCGTGTTTCAGTTGCCGATTCCGCCGTCGATGATCGGACGATCGTTGCGGGAGTGTGCGGTGCGTCAGGCAACCGGCTGTAACGTGATTGGTGTGAGCACAAACGGCTCGCTGGAGATCAATCCTGACGCCAGCAAGCCGTTACCGGAAGACGCGGAGTTGATTGTGGTCGGAGAGTCCGAGTCGGAGCGCCGGTTTCTCGACGAGTTCGCTCCCTCGACCTGAATGAAGGGTTAACCGAGGACCGATCCAGGGAGCCAGGTACCGTGGAAGCCGTAGGGAATGCGGCTTGGGATCAAGATGCGGGCGACTGGTTCGTCATCAAACGCGAGCGTGTTGATGATGACCATCTCGCTGGTTTCCTGAGCGTGATCGAACAGGAAGGTGATCAGCCAGCCGTCGTCCTCGGCGGTAGCGTCGGGTCGGGGCACGAAGACCCCTTCCCCGCCGAGCCGTCCGGGGCCGTGACGGTGTTGGAGCGTCGGGCCGCCTTGCAAGTCGACCTTGAGGAAGCCGTTCATCGCGCCGTCCATGACGTAACCGAACCGGGTGGGGCGGCCCATCAGGGTGTCGTTGATGCGGGGGAACTCGCACGGGAGGTCGTCGAGCGTCTCCTCCGTCGTCTGGCCGGTGGCGAGGTTGAACCGCCAGCGATGGAGGCGAGGAACCTCGTCGATGGGGCCGGGAGCGTCCGGTCGTCCTTCGATCGGGGGGCTTCCCATGCCGAGCGATCCGGGGAATTGCTCGTAGCGACAGGCAATCAGAACGATCTCATCCCCTTCCTCGTAGGCATTGAGCGTGTGGAAAACGTAGCATGAGGGGGAATCAAACCAACGGATCTCCGCGCCGTCTCCCTGGCGGGGAAGGATGCCGAACCGGGCTCCGCGGTCGGGTTCGAAGCTCAGGAAGGGACCTCCCGAGAGCATCCGGACGAAATTGAAGGTCGCGGGCAGATCCATGAAAATGGCATGATGTTCCGTGATGGCGAAATCGTGCATCATCACAGGTTTGGGGAGATCGATGGGGGTGGTGGAACGAATCGTTCCCTCAGCATCGACCACGCTGTATTGCAAGTACGGTCGCACGGGCTGGTAGCCGAAGCAGAACATCTCCCCCGTCTGGGGGTCGATTTTTGGATGCGCGGTGAAGGCGTGTTTGAGCCTTCCTGCGAAGTCATGCGGCCCGATCGTGCCAAGGTCCGGTACCGAGATGATGTGCGGTTCTCCCCCTTCCCAAAGCGCGAGCAGCTTGCCATCGTGCCAGACGAGCGACGTGTTCGCCGCGTTCTTGAACATCGGCTTGCCCTGGGCCAGTAGCGCAGGATTGGGCCGATCGCTCAAGCCTCCCCAGATCGCTCGTCCGGCCTCATGTTCCTCGGCCCATCCGCGAGTGCGGATCCATCGGTTGCGGTAGCTTGCCTTGCCGCCTCGCAGCAAAACGCCGTGGAGCATGCCGTCGCCGTCGAACCAGTGATAATTTCCGATGGGAGGGAACTGCGGATTCGGCCCGTTTCGTACGAACATTCCCTCCAACGCTTCGGGGATGCGGCCGATCACCCGGAGATTCTCGGCCTCCACTTCTTCGAAGACGGGGGCATAATTCCCGATCAGAAACGGAGAGTCGGGCCACTCCGTTCCGTCGTCGGCCTGAGCTTGGGTGACGCGATTCCAGGGGAGGCCGAGCGCTCCGGCAAGGGAGAGCGATCTGAGAAGTTCCCTGCGATTGATCGACATCAAGACCATCCTTCCCGACGGGATCGAGTGCGTTTCAAACCCGAAACACTTGGCGTATTGAGGAACGAGAGTGGTTCGCCGTCCGGTCCATTGTATTGTGAGGCATGGGGCCTGTCCCTCGGAACTCTCGGCTTGACTTGGCGATCCGGGTGGCGACGATGCCTTGAGAGGGGAACCAATCTCCGGGGAGTCGCGCCACGATGTTTGTCCGATTGTTGTTGCTCTTGACCATCGTTCCGATTGTCGAACTGTTCGTCTTGCTGGCCGTCCACGGGGCGATTTCCGAGCGCTACGGCTTCCAGACGGGGTTGCTCGTGACCGTCGGAGCGATTCTGATCACGGGGCTCCTGGGCGCGACGTTGGCCCGATCGCAAGGCCTCGGGGTGATCCGAGAACTTCAGCGGTCGATGGCCTCAGGGCAGTTCCCGGCGCGATCGCTGATTGATGGGGCGATGATCCTCGCGGGAGGAGCCATGCTGTTGACTCCCGGATTTCTGACCGACCTGGTCGGTCTGAGTTTGCTTGTGCCGGTGACCCGGAACCTCTATCGCCGCATGCTCAACTCATGGTTTCTTCACTCCGTTCGACGAGGGGCGACCCGTGTGCGATTTCAGTCGGAGTTCGTACCGGGTCCGGATCGGGTAAGACGCGAATCGGGCACGCCTCGCGGGCCGGTCATTGACGTGACACCCGAGGATCACGATTGAACCGGATCGAGCCATCGGCGGCCCGTCAATGGACGCTCGATGCCGGTTCCCGCTTTGTTTTCTCGGTTGACACCCTGGAAGCGCGCCTACAGTAGCCAGGGAGAGAACGGGATGGATGTCATCCCGCCAATTCCAGAGATGTTCGAACCCTTGAGGGATTTACTCATGGCGACCGGACTTGACGATACCCGGACCTGGCCGGACCTGGCGATCGGGCTGTATGATCGGCTGACCGGCCGAGGGGCGGAGATCATCTACGACTTCGAGAATTTCGAGTTGTTTGTGCCCAGCAGCGCCTCGGATCAGGCGACCCACGCCCGATGGAAGATGAACGGCACCTTGAAGATTCGCACCCGAGACCGCGAACAAGGCTGATCCCATGGATCGACCCCTGGACATTGAGGGGGACTTCCTTCTCGAATTTGAGGGCGGGCAGGCACGACTAGAGATTCGGGACGAGGTCGTTGATCTTCACTTCCCGAATGCTCAGTCGGCGCTGGCGGCCATGCGGCAAGTTTCCCCTTCAACCCGGCGCAACGCATTGCGACATGCCGATGCTCAGCTCCGAGCGGTTGGACTGGTGGGCCACGTTCGCGTGGGAGGTCGGTCGATCGCTCAGCTCGGCGGTACGGTCAGGGCGGGATTGATCGCTCGCATGTTGAAAGTGGATCCCTTGGCCCTGAAATTGTTCTCAGTCCTGGGTGCATGGCTCGGCCGGAATCGAACGGCCGACACACCCCCAGGTCCAGACATTTCCCTCGATCGATCGTCTCGGACGGACGGCCCAGATTCGTCATCGGACGGCTGATCGTTTTGAAATGTCTTTGTCGAACCATCGTGTTCAAGAGGCGTTCATGAAACGAATACTTGTGACAGGCGCCTCGGGTTACATTGGCGGACGATTGATCCCGATGCTTCTGGATCGGGGGTATTCGGTTCGCTGCCTGGCTCGCGATCCGAAGAAGCTGGAAGGGAGGCCGTGGACCCATCAGGTCGAGATCGTCGCCGGAGATGTGCTCGATCCCGAGTCGCTCCGCCGAGCCCTGGATGGATGCGCGGTCGCATACTATCTCGTTCATGCGATGATGGCTGGCGAGCGTTCCTTCGTCGACCGCGACCGGACTGCTGCCAGCAATTTCGCCGAGGCTGCCGAGCAGGTGGGCCTGGAGCGCATTATTTACCTGGGAGGGCTGGGAAGACGGGCCGATCACCTGTCCGATCACCTCGCGAGTCGTCAGGAAGTGGGCGATATTCTCCGCGGGGGGGCAGTTCCTGTGACCGAACTGCGGGCAGCCATGATCATTGGATCGGGAAGCGCCTCGTTCGAGATGATGCGATCCCTGGTCAAGCGTCTTCCGGTGATGATCTGCCCCAAGTGGGTCCGAACGCGGAACCAACCGATTGCGGTGCGCGATGTCCTCGGCTATCTCGTCGGGTGCCTGGAACAGCCGAAAACCGCGTACGGGATTTTCGACATCGGCGGTCCCGATGTTTTGACGTACAAGGACATGATGATCCGATATGCGGCTATGCAGGGGCTTCGGCGGCGGATCATCGTGGTTCCGGTTCTCACGCCCAGGCTTTCGGCTTACTGGATTAACCTGGTCACACCCATTCCGGCATCCCTGGCATTCCCGCTCGTCGAAGGATTACGGGCTGAGGTCATTTGCCACAACAATCGCATTCGAGACCTCGTCCCCATCCCTCTGACTCCGTTCGGCGAGGCGGTTCAGCGCGCGATGGACAAGGTCCACGAGAACAACGTCTCGACCCGATGGTCCAATGCAGCCTTGCCCAGTCGGGCCGCCCTGCTCCGTCGTCCTCAATTCGATCCTGATCGCTTTCCTCTGCGCGATGTCCAGCGGGTTGAGGCTGAGACGTCGTCGTCGGTTCTGTTCGATCGCGTGCAGCGCATCGGGGGATCGACCGGCTACTACTACGGCAACTTTCTCTGGTGGATCCGAGGCGCGATGGACCGGATCGTCGGCGGCGTTGGCCTGCGACGAGGGCGGCGGGATCCGGTCGAGATTTACATCGGAGACGCACTCGACTTCTGGCGAGTGGAAGATTTTGTGCCTGGTCATCGGCTCTTGCTTCATGCCGAGATGCGGGTGCCGGGCGATGCCTGGCTCGAATTTCGGGTGGAACCGCGTGAGTCGCAGCGGTCGGTATTGACCCAGACGGCCTATTTCAAGCCATCGGGAGTGCTCGGAAGGCTTTACTGGTATGCGTGCCTACCGGCTCACCTGTTCATTTTCTCGGGAATGGCTCAGAGCATTGTCCGATCGGCCGAGGCGTCGTCGGATCATTCTGAAGCGGGTCACCGTCAGGAAGGGTCTGCGTCGCTCACCGGATCGCCGGGAGTCCCGATGGTGCGAGAGCCATCGGCGGATGACGTTCCGGCCGGCGGCGTGAGCCGGTAGCGTTGGGCGGGATGAGTCTCTACCCTGGAAGACGTGGATCGCCCCCCTGGATCGGCGATCGAAAACGGCTTTCCGAACGAGAGGCTTTCCATGACCTCAATCACCCGACGCTCCTTGCTCGGCGGTGCCGCGATGGCCGCGGCTGCCTCGGCCCTTGGCTCAGTTCGGTTGCCCACCACTCGGGCGATGGATCCGATCCGACGCACGCGGCCCAGCCACCTGAAGTTGAGTATTGCTGCCTACTCGTATCGGCAGTTCCTCTCGGGGGACTCGCCGACGATGGATCTGTTCGACTTCGCCGATCTGGCCGCCGACATGGCACTCGATGCCATCGAGCCGACCTCGTACTACTTCCCGAGTGATGTCTCGGGAGAAATGCTGAGGAACCTGCGCCGCCACGCGTTCCTGCGAGGGTTGGATATCTCCGGGACAGCGATCGGCAACGATTTTTGCGTCGCCCCCGGTCCGGATCGGGAGGCGCAGCTCGCCCTGACCCGGACCTGGATCGACCGCGCGGCGGTGCTCAACGCACCGATGATCCGCGTCTTCGCCGGGCGGACCCCGCGAGGAGAGTCCGAGGAAGTCGCCGTGGCCCGTGCAATAGAAGGGTTCAAGGAAGTGCTTCCCTACGCGGCCGAAAAGGGCGTGTTTCTGGCCCTCGAAAATCACGGCGGAATTACCGCAACAAGTGATCAGATGATGACGCTGATCGAAGCGATCGATCACCCGTACTTCGCCGTAAACCTCGACACCGGGAATTTCCGGACCGAGGACCCCTACGGTGACCTGGCCCGGATCGCTCCCTATGCGGTCAATGTGCAGGTGAAGACGGAGATCTCCCGCAATGGAGAATCCAAAGAGGAGGCCGACCTCCCCCGCCTGATCCAGATCCTCCGCGACGTGAAATACTCCGGCTACGTCGTGCTGGAGTACGAGGCCGCCGAAGATCCGATGACCGCCATCCCCCGGCATGTCAAACGGCTCCGCGAACTGATGGCCTGAGCAGCCGGACCCGCGACACCGTGACGACTCTTGAGCGCCGATCGGGCGGTAGGATGAGGGAACTCGCTCCGCGTCCCGATCGGCACTGAATTGATGCGTCGATCTTGGCCCGATCAGAGGGAACGAAATCAGACTTGATTCCCACGCGACGTCGTTCTACACTTGTCCGAGGTTGCCGTGGGAGTGGTCCCGCGGTGCGGATCGCGCCAAGAGCCGCGAGGGAGGAGCCGCGATGCAACGGAACGATCTGGCGAGGGGGAGGCGGCGGGTCGGCCTGGGATTGGCGATGATGGTGGTTGGGGTGATCGGCTGGATCGCCGCGCCGGGGGTGCCGGTGATGTGGGGCCCTCGGGCGAGTGCCGAGCGGATGGAGGCTGGCCACGCACTGTTCGTTCACGAGTGGCTGCCGCACGACCCGATTGCCCAGGCCGACGGGCTGGGGCCGGTCTTCAATGCACGCTCGTGCGTCGAGTGCCACTTTCAAGGAGGAGTCGGCGGGGGGGGATCGAACGAGTTCAACGTGCTGGCGTTCGAGGCGAAGCCGACCCACACCCGGCCCGAGATCGAGGGAGGGCTCGTTCACAAGTTCGCCGTTGAGAACCACTTTCTTGAAGACGTCTCGCATCTTCGAACCCTGTTCCCGATCGTCCCCGATGCGATCCGGATCACCAACGGTTGCTATGTGCTCGTCCGCGATTTCGATCCGGTGAAGACCGAGCACGTGAATTCGACCGCCCTGTTCGGAGCGGGCTGGATTGATCGCATCTCAAGCCGAAGCATCACCCGGCGTAACCTGGCGGCATCGCTGCAGACGATGGGACGTGAGCTGAGTTCCGATTTCAAGACCATGCCCCCTGGTCGTTACCGCATCTTGCCTGATGGCCGGGTCGGCAAGTTCGGCTGGAAGGCGCAGTTCGCCACACTCGAAGAATTCGTGGCCGCTGCCTGTGCCAACGAGCTGGGTCTGGGCAACCCACACATGGAGCAAGCCAAGCCGAGGGTCGACATTCCTTACCCCGACATGCCGGCCGACCTTGACCACACACAGTTCGGTTCGCTCGTGGCGTTCGTCGAGACCTTGCCCCGCCCTGAGGAAATCGTCCCGGACGATCCGAAGGGTCAGGCCGAGGTCGAGCATGGCCGGTTGGTGTTTGAGCGAGTCGGATGCGCCATCTGTCACGTGCCGAATCTGGGCGGCGTGACGGGGGTGTATAGCGATTTCCTGCTGCATCGGCTCGTCGATCGCAAGGCCGGATATGCGTTTACCGATGTCTTGACCGGCGTCCCGATTCCCCGAGAACACCCGGATGCCGAGGAATGGCGCACGCCTCCGCTTTGGGGGGTGGCCGATTCAGCCCCTTACTTCCACGACGGCACCAGCCCGACCCTCCTCCACGCGATCGAGCGGCACAAGGGGGATGCGCTGCCGGTGTCGAAGGCGTTCAAGAGGCTTTCGGACGAGGACAAGCAGGCCTTGATCCGGTTCCTCGAATCGCTCCGGGCTCCCTCGGATGCAATGCCCGTTCCCGAGCCGTCAGTCCCCGAGAACGGTCTTGCCGTCGCTCGGGCCGAGTAGGTGCCCCGACGCGGCATACTCCGAAGCGAGCGTTTCCCAACGACCGGGAATCGAGGATCGGAACGAAGCTCCTCGGCTCCCGGTTCGTGGATTTACGAATCCTGCAAGGGAGGATCAACCTTCCGCAAGCAGATGTTCGGCCAGGAATGTGGTGATCTGTTTCCAGGCGTCGTCGGCGGCATCTTCCACGTACTGGTTGCCGCCGGGGCGCATGAAGGCGTGCCCGGCGCTGTCGTAAAGGTGCAGGTCAACGGTGGAGCCGGCCTTCTTCAGAGCGTCGAAGACCTGTCGGACGCGGTCGGCGGGGATGCCTCGATCCTGCGCCCCGAAGATGCCGAGTACAGGGCGGCCGGCGAGGGCGTCGATTTGATCGGGCTCAATCGAGACGCTGCCGTAGCAGATGATCGTCGGGCCGATGGCGTCGGACTGCTGGGCAATCATGCGTGAGTACATTCCGCCCATGCACCAGCCCACGGCGGCAATCTTTCGGTCCTGGTCGACGCGGTCGAGCGTCTGAAGGTACTCGATCGCTCCCTTGAGGTGGCCGACCCCTTCGCTCGGGTCGAGGGCACGCATCAGCTCATGAGCCTCGCCGGGGTCGTCGGTGGCCTTGCCGTCGTAGAGGTCGACCGCCAACGCGACGTAGCCGAGATCGGCCATGCGGTCGGCGTTCTCCTTGATCCAGTCTGTTAGGCCCCACCACTCCTGAATGACCAGGATCGCCGGGGCCTTGGCGTCTCCTTCGGGGAGAGCGAGGTAGCCTTTGGTTGATGTTCCCATCGGATTCTTGAACTCGACCATCTCTCCGGCAACGGCCGGGGTCGAGGCCGCGCCGATCAGGAGTAAGGCGACGGCCAGCATGCGGCCAGAGCCGCCGATGTGCGATTGCGTGGGCATTGGATCAGGTCCCCCTGGCTCGGTCATGGGTGCAATGTGAGGGGTTCAGGATGGGATAGTGCCTCGGATTCCCGAACGGTTCCTCTGATTGATTGAACCGGCCCCGGACGATCGGGTCAACGGGCCGGTTGGAGGGGAAACACCGGCATCGATCGTGCCGATCATTCCGGGGTCGAGTCATTTTGCGTGGTAAAGTTCCTCAAGCTGACGACTGTCTTCACCCCTGCGACTGCATCTCGGAGCTTCCATCATGATTCGGACCAACCTCTTGCTTCCGATCGGGGCTGCGCTCCTCCTGATCGGAATGAGCACCAATGCCGAGGCAGGTGGGCGTCGTGTGCGCTCGTCGGTTCCGGTCGTGACGGGGGTGCCAGTCGCCTCGCCGACCTCGGCGGTCATTGTGCCGTCCGTGCCTGTGCCGACCGTAGCCCGATCGCCCTACCTGGGCACCTTCCGGCCCGACCCGACCCTGGTCATCCGCTCCGGGTACAACACCGGAGGAGGATACAGCCCTGGCGACCTGCCGACCTCCTACGGAAGTATGTCGCTCTATGGACCGTTTTCGAGGCTTCGCTCGGTGCCGACCGAGGTGGTGACTTACTCCCGAGGCTACGATGGGGTGCTCCGGCCCACCTCGTCGGGCATCTCGTACGAATACACCAATCCGGCGCTCTATCCTGATACGACCTTGGTTCCGACCCGGATGACAATCGATCCGTCGAACGGCTCTCGGGTGCGATCGGGCTTTGGCCGCTATCTGCTCGGCCAGCAATAACTCCCAGGCGAATCGACCATGTTTGGTTGTCGGCTGGAACGTGTTGTGCGGACTGATCTTCAGGATTGATCTGATAATCGGTTCGTACAGCATGCTCCCGCAAGACTGGTGCCTCAAGGAGTTGCCAGGCGGCGGCGGAGGCGCAGGAAGCGGTCGCGGAGGTCATTGTTGCCGCCAAGGTCGGGGTGAAGGGCCATTGTGCCGTCGATCAGGCGACGAGCCTCGGTCGGTCGGCTGGTCCGATAATAGGCCACGGCCAGGCCATAGCGGGCTTCGAGCCATCGGGATGAGCCGGGGGTGCTGGCGGCAATGACGGCGCGATGGGCGTCGGCCGCCTGATGATAGAGCCCGAGCCGGTCGAGGGCATCGGCCAGCGGAGCGATCAATTCGGCCGGGAGTCGGGACGCGTCGAGGTCGCCCGACCACGACTCGGCCGCTCTCCGGGCCCCGTCGAGGTCACCCATGTCGATCTGACCTCGGATGCGGATGACCCGGGCTCGTGCCCGGAGGCTGGGATCGAGCGTGTTCGACTGCGAAAGCACCCGCTCGGTGAGGAGCCGGGAGATGGCCGAGACACGACGCCGAGCCGGATCAGACAGCGAGGAAGCTGCGCGGTCGAGTCGGGCGGCCAGATCGACGATCTGCTCGGGTTCGGATTGCTCCAGTTCTGCCCGGGCGTTCCGCTCCGCGTCGGTTTCTCGAGCCGCAACGGCCTGAGCGACGATCCGAAGCCGTCGAGCGTGGTCGCGACGGTCGGCAAGGACCTCGGTGGCGACCAGGCGGTCGAGGATCACCAGCGCGTCTTCGACCGAGCCAAGTCCGGGGGTCAGCTCCAACTCCGCCCTCGACAGGTCGAGGGCGTTGCGGTCGATCGGATCGGTGGCCTCGGACCGGGCGTCGTCGAGGGCGGTGCGGGCCTCGATCAGGCGATCACGGGCCTCTCGGGTCCGATCGGCGAGGAGCAAGGACTCAATCGTCTTGCGATGCGTCTCGACCAGGGCAAGCCGAGACTCTCGCCACCGAGCATGACCGGCTGGTACCTCGGACCAGAGTGCAATGGCGTCGCGATCTCTGCCGACCGACGCCCGAAGCTGCCCGAGAATCCAGCGGGCTTCCGAGGCGGTCGGGTCGTCTGGGAAAGCGGCAATGTGGTCTTCCAGCGCGGCTTCGTACGAGGCTCGGACCGTTCCATCCTGACCGGGAGTCGAGGCGAGCCGCCCCAGCGCCAACGCGTACAGGAGGCTGCCGTTGGCCCGCTGATCGGCCGGGGCAGGACTCTCGGAGGACTGGGCCGTGGCTGCGATCGGTGCAAGGGCTTGCACTGCTTCGGCCGTGCGACCGGCTCGGACGAGCGTGGCCGCGGCCCGGTATCGCATCAGCCAGGCCCGTTCCAGGTCCCCCAGGCGTTCGGCGTGGTCCGCCCCAGCCTGATTGAGCCGGACGGCCTGATCCACGTCGCCCAGGGCCAGGTGTCCTTCGGCCATCAACTCCCAGAGGCCGGGGTCGTCCCGATCGTCCGGTTCGAAGATCGTGGCGGCCAGGCTTGCCAGGGCGGCGTTGGCGTCGGGATGTTCGGCCAGGCGAAGCCGACGAACTCGGGTGATGGCGTCGGTCTCGGCTTCCGAACGCTCGCGGCCGGGAAAGAGGTCGATCCACTGTCGAGCCCGGACCCGGACCGCTCGGAAATCCTTCGACGGCCGATCCAGCTCGGAGCGATCAATGAACGCGATCGCCTCGTCAAACTGCTTGTCGGCCAGGAGGATGGCGACCTTGGTATCGACCCGGTCGGCCTCGCCTGGGCCGTCTTGTTCTTCCGCTTCGGCAAACGCTTGCTCCGCCTCGCGAATCTGCCCGGCCTCGACCAGCAGCCGGGCTTTCAACAACGCCACATGGCCTCCCAGGGGTGGGACAATCGGCAGGCCTCGCAGCCGGCCGAGTGCCTGCTGACGAAGGTCGAGGGCCATGCCGGGATCGTCCTCCAGGTTTGCCCGATCGACCAGCGCCTGAGCGTACCGGAAGCGAATGTTCTGGGCCATCAGCTCGCTCTCAGGCAGGCGGTTCGTCTCGGTCCAGAGACGTCGAAGTCGGGCGATGGCGTCGTCGAGCGCCTTGATTCCCTCGACCTTCGCCCCCGAGTTTCCTGGTGATCGCTCAAACTGCAAGGCCCAGGTGTGCCCCTCGGCCCATCGGTAGACTCCGGCTTGAAGGGCAATCGAGAGGGCCAGCGGGTGGCTCGGATCCCCTTTGAGAAACTCGTCGAGCAAGGCGACGGCCTGGTTCCATCGCGTTGACCGAAGGCCGGCGGTCGGTTCGGCGCGGGCGGCCGAGTCGATCCGATCGGCCACGTCGAGAGCATACTTCCCCCGTTCCTCGCGGTCGATCGTCGCCTGCTTGAACCGTGTTCGGGCCGATGCAACCAGTTCCTCGATCTCTCGATCGCTGAGCGGTTCCGGATCGCCCGGGGTCTGCCCCAGCAAGAAAACCGCGAGCACGAGGGTGCCGAGTGTCATGGGCTCGCTCCGGGGGTGGCGGATTCCGTCCGATTCAAAGAGGTCGAGACGTGACCTGATCTCCGCACATTGTACGAGCGACTGCAAGCCGGGATCGGCGCGGGCCGAGTTCGAGGATGAAGTTGAGCGGGCTTCCGCACGGCCGGGATGGCGAGGCCTTGCCTCGTGAGGTACGATAATTCTTTTGTCGAAGGAGGCTCAGCCGTGCGAGTCGGGATCGGTCACGACACTCATCGCCTGGTCGAGGGGCGGCCCTTGATCCTCGGAGGCGTGCGGATCGACTTCGACCGTGGCCTGGCCGGGCATTCCGACGCCGACATCGTCTTGCATGCCGTGGCTGACGCCTTGCTCGGGGCCGCGGCGCTGGGCGACATCGGCGAGATCTTCCCCGACACCGACCCCCAGCACGAAGGGCTCGACAGCGGCAAACTCCTGGCCGAGGTCGTTTCCCGAGTGGCGTTGTCAGGCTGGCAGGCGGTCAACTGCGACCTCGTGATCCACGCCCAGCGCCCGAAGCTGCTCGACCACAAGCCCGCCATTCGCGCCAATGTCGCCCGGTTGCTTGGCCTGCCCGAAGACGCCGTGAACGTGAAGGCCAAAACCGGCGAGCACGTCGGCCCGATCGGTCGGAGCGAGGCGATGAGTTGTGAGGCGATCGTGCTGGTCGAGCGAGCCGAGGGCCGGGGTCCGTGACCGAGGACCGGAGCGAGCAACATCCCCATGGCCTCCCGGGTCGGCGAATCAAGGCGACGCTCCCAGCGCTCCATCGGCCGGCTGATGGTTGCCATCGCATTGCTTGCCCTCGCACTGGCGATCGTTCGAGAGACAGTAAGACCCTGGCCGGGGAACAGGAGATCTCCGTTCTCAGCGCGTTCGGTATCCTGGTGTTGGGTGGCTTGCTGATCGCCGGGATGTACGGAGCGGCCTACCTGCTCTTGGTTATGATCCCCCGCGTCCTGCTCAATATCATCCTCTGGCTGATACCTTCCCTGCGAGCCGATACCGAAGATCCGCTCTGAGAACCTCCCGCGGCGACCGACTGGCCCGCCAAGCGAACCCCGATCGGAACGACCACGACCATGCCCATCCGCGTTTACAACACCTTGACCCAGACCAAGGAACCGCTTCAGACCGTCGTCCCCGGCAAGGTGGGCATGTACGTCTGTGGGCCGACGGTTTACTCGAACAGCCACATCGGCCACATGGTCGGGCCGGTAATCTTTGACACGATCAAGCGGTTCCTCGTCCACAGCGGCTACGGCGTAACCTGGGTGGTGAACATCACCGACGTCGACGACAAGCTTATCGTTCAGGCCAACGCCGAAGGCACAACCGTCAAGAACCTGGCCGAACGTGTGACGGCCGACTACCTCGCCTGCCTCGACGCTCTGGGCGTAACGGGCATCGACCACATGCCCCGAGCAACCGAGCACATTGAGGGCATTCTCGGCATCACTCAGGGTCTCATCGACAAGGGCTTTGCCTATCCGTCCGGCGGCGACGTTTACTTCGACGTGAGCAAGGCCGCCGAGTACGGCAAGCTCAGCCACCGGAACCCCGAGGAACTCCAGGCCGGCGCCCGGATCGAACCGACCGAAAAGAAGAAGCACCCCGGCGACTTCGCTCTCTGGAAAGCCTCGAAGCCCGGCGAGCCCGCCTGGGAAAGCCCCTGGGGGCCCGGCCGGCCCGGTTGGCATATCGAATGCTCGGCCATGAGCATGAAATTACTCGGCGAACACTTCGATATCCACGGCGGAGGCCTCGACCTCGTCTTCCCCCACCACGAGAACGAGGTGGTACAGTCCGAGTGCTTCTCGGGCAAGACCTTCGCATCCTGCTGGATGCATCATGGGTTGCTCACCAATAAAGGTCGGAAGATCAGCAAGTCCGATCCTGATACCGTCGTGCTCATGGTCGATCTGCTCGACCAGTACGAGCCCGACACGATCCGAGCCTTGCTCCTCTCCAGCCACTACCGACGCCCGATCGACTTCAGCCCGGCCCGCTTGCAAGAAGTCGAGCGAGGCCTGCGCGCCTTCCGGTCCCTCTTCGATCGCGTCGATCGCCTGACCGGGCGATCGTTCTATGGCCTTGACGCTCCTGCCTCGCGAGAGGATGGCGACCGCCACGCGTCTGGCGACCTGCCGCCCGACGTCCGAGACCATCGCTCCCGATTCCTCGAAGCGATGGACGACGACTTCAATACCGGAGGCGCGGTCGGCGAGCTGTTCGAACTCGTCCGGGCACTCAACCGCTTTGCCGACACTGAACACCTCGACGAACGCAAGGGGGAACCCTCCCCTGCCCTCGACTCCTGGACCAATGGGGTGATCGTCCTCCGCGAACTGTCCCGATTGCTCGGCCTGTTCCTCCGCCCTCCGACCCACACCGAGGCCGATGCCGGCGGCCTGACCGGCCCCTTGATCGAGCTATTCATCGAACTCCGCGCTCAGTCCCGCAAGGACCGCAACTTTGCCCTCGCCGACCAGATCCGCGACCGCCTCGCCGATCTCGGCGTGATTCTGGAAGACCGTCGCGACGGCACCGGCTGGAAGATCGAGAACGATCGCTGATCGCGGCCACCCGTCTCTAGCGACTGGGACGCCTGCCCACGGCGGTGTAGGCACACTCTGCGCCGAATCCCTCCCCCTTCTTCAGAATCCCCGGTGCCGTTCGCCCCGGTTGGGGTGGACGGATGCATCCGCCTTGGCGATGATCAAGGTCCAGGGACGGAGGAGGGGTTTGATGGCATTGACAGTGGTGGAATCCGGCTCAGAGCAACCGTCGCGGCCGGTTCCCGGTCGGGTCGTCGGCATCGATCCCGGCCTGGGGGTCACGGGTTACGCCGTGATCGAACCGGCCCCTCGGCCGACATCCGGGCTGATCGGGCCGCCCCCTCTCGTGGTCGAGGCCGGGGTCATCCGCGCAAAGCGAGACGGAACGCTCGCGAGCCGGCTCGACACCATCTACCAGGGGATTCTCGAAGTTCTCGACGCCTTCCCCCCCGGTGCCCTGGCCCTGGAGCAGGTTCACAGCCGCCCGGCACATCCAAGGACCGCCATTCTTATGGCCCACGCCCGAGGGGTGATCATGCTCGCCGCTGCGCAACGCGGGGTGCCGGTGATCGGTTACGCCGCCTCCCGGATCAAGAAGACCCTCACCGGCCACGGCCGGGCGCCGAAGGAACAGATGCAGCACGCCATCCGGACCGAACTCGGCCTCGACCGCCTTCCCGAACCGCACGACGTCGCCGACGCCTGCGCCGTCGCGCTTTGCCATTTCCAGAACGAACGCAACCAAGGAGCCCTGCTCCGAGGCTCGAACGGGTAAGTTGCTCAAGGCGATCGAACGGGGATGAACCAGTCGAGTGGTTCCGGAGATCCGATGCCCTCATCCCATCTCCCCCGCCGCCGTTTGGCGCGTTAGGATAACGTCATCGTCGCTCCTTTGCATCGCCCGCATGATCGCCCCATCGTTCGAGTCGAGGTTCGTCCGTGCCCACGATTCCCGTTCCGTCGCGGGCCAGCACTTCCGGTGAGCCCCCCGTCCCCGCCGCCGATCCGGCTCGGCTTCGCCTGACGGATGGGGCCATCCTGCTTGCCTTCGCCGCCGTCACGTTCCTGCTCGGAGTCTTTCCGCTAAAGGACGTCGATTTCTGGTGGCACCTTCGAACCGGCGACCTGATTCGAGAAACAGGCGAGATCCCCCGCACCGACCTTTACACCTACACCGTGCCCGATCGTTCCTGGATCGACTTGCACTGGGGATTTCAGATCCTTCTGAGCTACGGTTTCGAGCGCGGCGGGGTTGTCTTCCTCAACCTGGCCAAGTGCGTCATCACGACCATCGCCGTCCTGCTCCTCGTGACTGCGAAGCGTCGGGAATGGCCGCTCTGGGTGATGGTCCTGACCTGGCTCCCGGCCCTGGTCCTGCTGGGAGGCCGGATGTACATTCGGCCGGAAACGCTCACGCTTCTGTATATTTCGATTTTTCTGGCGGTGCTCTTTCGCTGGGATCGGCAGCCTTGGCTCGGATTGGTGCTACCCTTGACTCAGGTCTGCTGGGTCAACACGCAAGGGTTGTTCGTCTTCGGGCCGATTCTGCTCACCTTTGCTCTTATCGACGCCGCCTTGCGTCCCAATGCGTTTGGTCCCGACCGCCGCCGGTGGTGGAAAATCGCTCTCGGGGTGTCGGTTCTGGTTGGTCTGGCCTGTTTGATGAACCCCTACGGTATTCGAGGGGCCTTGTTTCCCTTGACCGATCTGTTGTTCGGCACCCTGAATGATCCAATCTTCAAGCAAGAAATTGCTGAATTAAGTTCGATTCCCCGGCTGATCGCCGAGTCGGCGGGTTATCCGCATTTCATGCTGATCGTCCACCTGACGGTCGTCGCTCTCGGTGGCCTGAGCTTCGTCATTCCGCTACTCTGGCAAGGCACGGCCAGGCTCGGCGATCTTCGGCTCTCTCCCACCACTCCCGAGCCGGCCGAGCGCTCCAGAAAAACAAAGGGGAAAAAAACCAAAGCCTCGACGAGGCGTGAGACGAATCGCAAGCCGGCGGTCGAGCCCTCCTGGTCGCTTCGACCCTTCCGACTGCTGCTCTACCTCGCCTTCACAGCCCTGAGCTGGCAGGCGACCCGCAACAGCCACCAGTTCGCGGCGATTGTTGGGACCATCACTGCCTGGAACTTCGGAGAGTGGGCTGCCGCGGTGCTCCGCCGACGGGCCGAACAAGGAAAGACAGCGATTCCTCGCCTCTGGCCAAGGCTGGTGACGCTGTGTGTTACGGTCGGCCTCTTCGCCACCGTGGCCTCGGGCCAGCTCTATGCCCTGGCCGAAGAAGGCCGGACGATCGGACTCGGTGAGGAACCCGCCTGGTTCCCACACCGCGCTGTCGAGTTCGCCGGGAGCGAAGGGCTCCCCCCGCGCTTCCTCGGGTTTCATATCGGACATGATGCCTTGTTCATTTATCATCATGGTCCGGAGCGAAAGGTCTTTGTCGACCCAAGGCTCGAAGTCATGGGCTCCGACCAGTACCGCGCTTACTCGAAGCTGAGCCGGGCCATTGCCACCGACGACCCCCGAGCCCCCTGGCGGCCGGGACTCGAACAGGCAGGCAACCCGGTCTTGCTCGCCGATCACAGCCTGGCGACCGGGGTCGGCGTTTCGCTTCTGCTGGAACCCTCCTGGCGATGCATCTGGTTCGACGAGGTGGCCTCCGTCTTTGCCCACGAGCCCGACGCCCGAACAGCCGACCTGCCCGCGGTCGACTTCCTCGGCCGCCACTTCGGCACCCAGCTCGACCCGTCGCCACCGAGTCGTGATGTCGAGTGGCTCTCCGCCACCAAAGGCTTGAGCAAATTCGTCCTTGTTTTGCTTGAACAGCGCGGCCGGCCCGATCAGGCCTCCGTGTTGATTCCGCTCGGCCTCGACCTCGCTCGCGAAACGCGACGGCGCATGCCCGGTGCAGCCGAACCCTGGGCCTTTGCCGCTGCCCTGGAGCTGGGACGCGTCCCCGGGCTCGGCGTGGCGGGGGCCGATCGCCGCTACCTCCGCCCGTTCGACCCTGTCGCAGACCTGCACCGGGCGCGGGTGGCCGCCTTTGCCCGAGAGGCACTTCAACGTGATCCCGACGAGCAAATCGCGCTCTCGGCACTGCTTGGCCTTGCGCTTCAGGGCGGGATGACCGAGGTCGCCATTCCCCTGCTGGAGCGATCGGCCGCCCGCCCTCCTCGCTCTCCACAGCAGGCGATGTCGCGCGATGCGTCTCGGACCCAGCTTGATCGCCTGAAGACTCAGCTCGGCCGCGAGCCCCGGATCGACGTTTCCAATGGTGAACGCATTCGACGGAGTGTCGATGCCTTGCTCGCTTCTGGCCGCGTGGCCTCGGCGGTGGAATTGCTCGAAGAACAGTATCCCCTGGCCGAGCGCGATTGGCCGACCACCGACCGCATCGCAGCGTTGCAAATGCATCTTGGGTATCCGGATCGAGCACGACAGTCGTGGCAAGCCGTGGTCGATCCGCCGAACTTGGCGATCCGCCAGGCCCGCGTGGCCGCCACCTTTTACGCCGTGGACGACCTGGACACCGCGCGAGACGCTTACCGCCAGGCTCTCATCGAGGACCCTGAACTCTTTGATGCCCACTTCGGCCTGATGCTGGTCGAGTTCGACGCCGGTCGGGCCGATCTCGCCCTCGAAGCCGCCCGCAACGCCCTGGGCCGTGCCCCGGACGACGCAGCGAAGGCTGCCGTTGAGGCGATCATCCGGCGCGTCGAGCCGTACGCGGGCCGCTAACGATACAACGCCGAGATTGGCTTGCCGGTGGTTACGGAAAACGGGCGGTTGAGCGGGTCACGATACTCGGCCGACGGATTCACACCAAGACTTGCGAACATGGTTGCCGCCACGTCCCAGGGTCCGACCCGATCCGAGGTCGGATAGGCCCCCATCCGGTCGGTTCCTCCCACCACGTTTCCCGGAGTGGTTCCCCCACCCGCGACCAGAATCGAATAGGCATTTGCCCAGTGCTTCCGCCCCGGCGATGCCCCCGAGAACCTTGGCTCGAGCGCCACCCGAGGGGCACGGCCGAACTCTCCCATGCAAACAACCAGCGTTTCGTCAAGCAACCCGCGATCGTCAAGGTCTTCCAGCAAGGCAGAGAGGCTCTGATCGAATCGCGGGAGTAATTGCTTCATGACAGCAAAGATGTCATTATGAGTGTCCCATCCTAGCCAGTCGAACTCATCAGGCCGCCGATCCTGCCCTCGGGCTGAGTGGTTCCAGGAGACGGTGATCCACGGCACCCCCCCTTCCACCAGCCGCCTTGCCAACAAACAAGCCTGACCCGAGCGGAACTGCCCGTAGCGTTCGCGAACCCGATCCGATTCGGCCGCCAGATCGAAGGCGTGGCGGACGCTTGGGTCCGACAGCAACTCATAGGCATTCTGATACATGGCCTGATGTTCGTCGGTCCCTTGGAGCCCAAACGCCTCGCGACGGGCTTGCTCGATCGCCTCCAGCAACGAACGGCGGGCCTCCATCCTTACCGTCGGCACGGCGTCGGGCAGTTCCAGGTCGGGCAACGACCCTTCGGGGTCGGTCGGATCGCCCACCACCAGCGGGGCATCAGCCCGGCCGAGAAACCCGCCGTCCTGCCCCGGAGCGGGAAGTTCAGGAACCACGACCGGCATGTTGATGTGCGCCGCCGTATAGGGAGTAACCTGCGACGGCCGAGCCCTCTTCAAGACCGCGCCGAGCGTCGGAAAGTCGTTTGGCGACGGCAAGGGGTTGGACGACTTCCTCGGATGATACCGCCCCGTCAGCGTCAGATAGGCGGCCGATCCGTGGTCGAGATCATCGTGTGAGACACTTCGCAAAATCGAGTAGCGATGGGCCAGGCTCGCAAGCTTCGGCAAGTGCTCGCAGACGATCGTACCGGGCACGCTCGACGCGATCGGATCAAACGCCCCCCGAATTTCGCGAGGGGCCTCGGGCTTGGGATCCCAGGTTTCGAACTGGCTTTGCCCGCCATTTGCATAGACGAGGATCACCGATCGAGCCTTACCGAATCCCGGTCCCAACGGACTATCACTGCTTGATGCACCACGGTTCAGGGCGAGGGTTCCGAGCCCCGCAAGACCACCGATCCTGAGAAATTCCCGGCGCGTCGCGGGCTCTCGATGGGTTCGAGCTGGGGCGAGGAATCGGATCACGGCATGCTCCGTCGGATCAACCTCGGAAACAACGATCGGGAATGCCCTTGATTCAGTGTACCCGAATTGCCGACCGAGTGTACAACCGTTAGACCGATTACTGCCCCTCCCCGGTCGCTGCACCGACGGGTTCCGAAATCTCAGTCGAGCGATCCTTCGGGCCACCGCCCAGGGTCCGGCGGATGAATTCAAGGCGAAGATTTGCGTAGTGCTCGCCGTAGATTCCGTGCCTTGCCTCCGGATAGATCATCAGCTCGAACGGCTGGCTCGCCTGTTGAAGGTTGTGGATGAGCTGATATGCATTCCGCAACGACACATTGTCATCTTTTGCGCCGTGGGCAATGAGCAGCCGGCCTTTCAGATTCTTCGCCGCCTCGACGACCGAGGTCTCAGCATAGCCTACAGGGTTCTCCTGAGGCGTGAGCATGTATCGCTCGGTATAGATCGTGTCGTAATTGCGCCAGTCGGTGACGGGAGCACCGGCGATCCCCGAGGCGAAGCGGTCACTATGGGTCAGCGCAAACGCGGTCATGAATCCGCCGTAGCTGTGGCCGGTCATGCCGATGCGTTCGGGATCGACATAAGGACGTTCCTTGATCCAGTCGACCGCCGTTTCGATGTCCTTCAGCTCTGGAATACCAAGTCTCTTGTACGCCGTCCAGGCCGAGACGGCTCCCTTCCCACTGGCACTCCTCGGGTCGGCACGGAAGATGATGAACCCTTCCGAGGCGAGCGCCTGATCCTGCACCCGGCCTCCCGCCCAGGAATTCTGAATCGTTGGGGAGTGCGGGCCTGCGTAGGTCTGGAACCAGACGGGGTACATTTTCGATTCATCCAGGTCTGGAGGCAGAATCACCTCCCCTTCGAGCAGAAAACCGTCAGGCGTCTCGATCTGCACCAGTTCTCTCGGAGCGAAGCGATAGCGTTCCAGGTCGGGGACCGGGTTGTCATCGATCATCCGCACGAGCGAGCCATCCGTCGTCGATCGGAGCGCCACCTTGGTTGGTGTCGTTACGCTCGACCACGTATCCACGAAGTGTTTCCCATCGGGGGCGACCCGCACCGTATGATGGCCCGGTTCGTTCGTGAGACGATCGACACAGAGGTCATCGATCGACACCCGGTAGAAATTCTCCGCAATGTGACTGTCCATCGTTCCGGTCACGAAGACCACGCGGGCTTCCGGGTCAACATGCTCGACCTTGCGCACTTCCCACTCGCCCATCGTTACCTGCTTGATCAAGGTGCCGTCGCCTTCGTAGTGATACAGATGCTGCCAGCCGTCGCGTTCACTGAGCCAGAGAAAGGTCTCATCGGGCAGGACAATGGGATCGCCAGGGCTGGTGATCCAGGCTTCGGTCTGGTCCCGGAAGAGTTTCGACGGCGCTTCACCCGAGATCGGGACGCGAAGGACATCCAGCCACGTTTGTGTCCGATTCTGAACATACGCCAGAGCCGACTTGCCGTCCGGGAACCAGCCGACGTGGCTGACGAGAAACGAATCGTCAAGATAGCGCGAAAGATCGGTATATTTTGGCTCTCCTCCGCGAGCCGCGACGATTCCGAGTGCGACCCTCGGATTCGGGTCCCCTGCGAAGGGATAGGGCGTGTCTTCCACCACACGTCTCGGCCGGGTGTCATCGAGAACAGAGTGCATTTGAAGTGGTCGATCGTCGAGCCGGAGAAAGGCAATGTGCTCCCCGTCGGGGCTCCACCAGAACGCCTTCCAGCTCCGGTTGAACAGCTCCTCAAAGTAGACCCAGACCGCTTTCCCGTGGCGGACCCGATCGGTGCCGCCGGTCGTCAGGGCTCGCTCGGTGGCCGTTTCCAGATCAACGACGTGAAGATCGTTATTACGAACAAAGGCGACAAATCGCCCGTCGGGACTGAACTCGGCCAGCTCTTCTTCCCCCGGAGAACTGGTCAACCGTTTCGCCTTCGATCCATCAATCGTGGCGAAGTACAGGTCGTCGCCGTACGAGATCAAGACCCCCGGGTCCTTCGCGGAATAACCCGAAATCGCTCGACGGGCCAGTTCTTGAGAATTCTCCTCGCGGATCGTCGGCAGGGTGGCCAGGGCTTTGGCGATCGGTTCGGCGTCGAGATAGGGTTCGGCCTCGCCGGTGGCCGCCTTGATTTTCATCAGACGTCCGTTGCGCGATTGGAGATAATGTTCGCCGTCGAGCCAGCGCACCGAGGCAGGAGATCCGTTGAAATTTGGCCGGTTACTTCCGCTCAGTACGTCGAAGGTGATCGGTTTACGTTCGTCGACTTCCTCGTCATCCTGCCCAACAGGGGTCGTCAGCAGACCGACCTCGTTGACCAGGCGGAGCACCGGGAATTCGTCTCCCGCCGCGAGCGAATCACCAAAGAAGCCCCAGGTCAGCAAATTGTCATCCGACTCCGGCTCCAGCAGATAGGTTGCCAGCGTGCCGATCGGTTGCGAAGTCCGCACCAGAACCGAACCAGCCGGGATGCGTCGCCTCGCGGTTTGAACCGTGACCTCGGCATCGATCGACGCAGGACCATAGTAGCTCCCCCCATTGCGATGAACCTCGTCGAGGGTCGCAACCTCGGCCTCAACCTCGATGTCCTCTCGGAGCAGTTCGCGAGCAATCCCATGACGTTCGAGCGTTTCGATCGCCGCGTTATGCCCGGCAGGAATCACATACGCAAACGGCCGGCGGACGGTCTTCGACGGCTCGAATCGGGCCACGAAGGTCACGGTGTAATCCTTGGGGAGACCACTGGTGTAGCTCTCGATCGGTTTGGCCCCAGCCGATTCCTCAAAGCCGAGGATCGTCACCGGATCCTCGAAGGGCTGGGCCTCGGAGCGAATCGGCACGTTAACATGTGTCGCCTGAATGGTCTCCGATCGGGCCCGATCGAGCAGTGATTCAATCGTGTCTCGATGCTCAACGGTTTGCTCCAGTGCCGATCGAACGAAGGCGAGCGTTCCGGTCACGCGATCCTTAAATGAGGCATACGCATACGCTTCTGAAAGCAGAGAGAGGCGATTCCGTAAGCCTGCATACGTGGTCCCAAACCGCGGATTCGCAGGATAGGTCGTCCACTCGGAATGATCGGTTTCGAAATTTCCGTAATCAAAGGCGTGCTCGCCGGTGGCCTGATGGAACGACTCGGCAATGGCGGGGAGAAACGTGTTTCGAGAAAATGCGAGAATGTCGGGATGCGTTGCCGGATTCTTCGGCCCGTCGTAGGTAATCAGGTAGCGGTGAGCCGATCCGTTGGTCGTGTGCGTATCGATGAACAGATGAGGGTTCCACTGGTCGAGAAACCGCACCAGTCCCTGCGTTTCCGGCGCATTCAAGGCGATGAAATCGCGGTTCAGATCAAGGCGATTCGCATTCCCTCGGGCTCCCGTTCCCTGGGCAGGTCCGTTCTGACCCCGGCGGTTCTCGGTCGAGAATTGCTCGGCCCCATCGGCGTTGAAGACGGGAGCGACGCAGAGAATCAGGTCCTTGAGCAAGGGGTGTCCAGGCTCTTCCGTCAGTTCTCGGACGAGCATGAGTAAGGCTTCCTTGCCGCACACCTCGCCGCCGTGGATGGCCCCGATCGCCAACACGACCAGCTTTCCAGAGCGTCGTGCGTCCTCGGCCGATGCGACCGGCGGATCCGCAACGATCAGAAGGGGAATGGATCGCCCCTCGACGGTCGTCCCCAGCGTATCAAGTCGCACGGTATCCGAGCGTTCGTCGAGGTTCCGGCACAGATCGACCACTTCGTCGTAACGGGCGGTGGCCTGATACCCGCTGCGTTCGGCAACCGTGCGGAGGGGGTCTGCCGCGAGGGTTGGCATCACCAGCATGAACGTCACGGCGAGCGATCGAATGATCATGCGCATGGATAATTCTCGACGGGACCAGACGGTGGCGTCAGGATCGAAGCAAGACAGTGGAGAACTCCCGCTCCGATCCTGACCTTGAAGAACAGAGAATTCGAGGAACGAAATCGAGATGTTTTAATTTCTCAAGCTGGACAGTGGGGCCGGAATCCGACCACCGTGGCGAACGAAGTCTCCGCTGCCACCTGCGGCGTGGATGGGCAGGATGTCCATCTCGCCGAACAGGCCGCCAAAGACGGCGCGGTCGCCGGCACCCTTGCCGGGGACGGGGATGATCCGCACGGCGGTCGTCTTGTGGTTGATGACGCCAATGGCGACCTCGTCGGCGATCAGCGCGGCGAGCGTCTCGGCGTCGGTGTCGCCCGGGACGGCAATCATGTCGAGTCCGACCGAGCACACCGCCGTCATGGCTTCGAGCTTCGCCAGGGTCAGGTCGCCGCAGGCGACGGCATCGGCCAGGGCGGCATCCTCACTCACCGCCACAAACGCACCGGACAAACCGCCGACGCTGGAGCTGGCGAAGCTCCCCCCCTTCTTCACGGCGTCATTAAGCAGGGCCAGCGCTGCGGTCGAGCCGGGAGCCCCCAGGCGTTTGACCCCCATCACCTGAAGAATCTCACCGACCGAATCGCCTACCTCGGGGGTCGGCGCAAGCGACAAATCGACAATCCCAAATGCGACTCCGAGCCGAGCGGCCACTTCCCGGCCGATCAGCTCACCGACTCGGGTGACGCGGAAGGCGGTGCTCTTGATCTCTTCGGCAATTTCGCCCAGCGTGGGGCGGGTCTGAGCGTTGGCCACGAGGTCCTCAACCGCGGCCTTGACCACGCCGGGACCGCTCACGCCGATGTTGATCACGCAGTCTGGTTCCCCTGCGCCGTGGAAGGCGCCGGCCATGAAAGGGTTGTCGGTCGGGGCGTTGCCAAAGATCACCAGCTTGGCGCAGCCAAAACCGTCGTGCGATCGCGTCCGCTCGGCCGTGTCCTTGAGCACATGACCGAGCAGGGCAATTGCATCCATGTTGATGCCGGCCGCCGTCGTGCCGACGTTCACCGACGAACAAACGCGCTGCGTCGTCGACAACACAAGCGGCAAGGCCTCGATCAAGCGTTTCTCCGCCTCGGTCCAGCCCTTTTGAACCTGAGCCGTGAAGCCGCCGACGAGGTCAACACCCACCTCGGCCGCGGTGGCGTCGAGGGTCCGGGCGACGGCAATAAGCCCTTCGGTATCGTGTCCGGCAGCGACCCCAGCAATTGGGCTGACGGCGATCCGTCGGTTGACGATTGGAATGCCGTAGCGTCCCTGCACCTCCTGGCAGACCTCTCGGAGCCGACCGGCATAATGCAGCAGGCGGGTCCGGATGCGATCGCACAGCGTGGCAACATCAGGAGACGCACAGCTCTGCAAGTCCACACCCATTGTGACGGTGCGGACATCCAGTTTATGCTGCCGGACCATCCCCAGCGTGGTAAGTACGTCCTCAGTGCGGTACAACGACGTCGCTCCCCTCAGGATTGCGGCTTGAACCGACCCGGACCGGACGCGGTTCGTTGGTGGCCAGGAAAATGTCCTCGTGCTGCACGTAGACTTCCATGCCCAACTCCGCGCCGAACTGTTCCAGATCAGCACGCAATTCGGCCGGTTTCAGATGGGGAGGCAAGAATGCTTCCATGATCAAGCGGAAGTTTGGTCCGTCGGATCGCGCATGCAGGTCGACGATATTCACGCCTCGGTCGGCCAGCTTTCCGGCGATCCGGTAGATATTGCCCGGGCTGTCCTGTCCCAGTACGGTGAGGATGAAGCGATCGCCACCAGGCACTGGATCGATGTGATGGCCTTCATCCGGCAGGACGGCGACCTTCAGGTCGAATCGCTCTCCTCGGGCGACAATTACATCACGAAGGCCCCGAGGATCGATCGCCTCCGGAAAGGCCACGGCCAGAATGATGGTGAAATAGCCTCGAAGGACCGTCTGGCTCAATTCAATGATGTTTCCGCCCTGTTCAGAGATCGATCCGGTGACCGAGTGGACGATCCCGACACGGTCGGCGGCTGTAACCGTCACAATATAAGTATGCATGGTGCTCCTGAGAGAACTCTCTCCGGTGGAGAGTGACAATACACCTGCGATGGTTTCGTTCCAGTTGAACGCGCCAGCAGTTGTTCCTGTGATTAATTTCAGTCACGGCCCTCGTTGCGGGTCTCCTGCCGCCACACGGGTCGAGGTCTCGTCGAGGGAAACCTTGGGAGGTCCGAGGCGTTCGGGGCGGCAGGCATTGGCCAGGGTGATCCATCCGGCGACGAACGCGACCCCGCCAATCGGGGTGATCATCCCGAGCCAGTTGGCCGTCCCTCCCGCAAGCACCAGCAGATACAGGCTCCCCGGAAAGACGATCGACCCGAACAGGAACAGCCAGCCTGCTGCCGAGATCGCCCGGCTCGGCCCCGCTCGAAGCGCCAGTAGGCCAACCGCCAGAAGCGCCAGGGCGTGGTACATTTGGTAGCGCACGCCGATCTCGAACGTCTCCAGGGCCTTCGGCTCGACTTTCCCCTCCAGACCATGAGCCCCGAATGTCCCGGCGATCACCGCCACGCCGCCGAGAATCGCCCCGATCCGTGCCCAGCCTGCTCCGTTCATCGACGTATGCCTTTCCGAATGCTTGCTTCCGTGAACGGCCGGGGATTGATTCCGTGCCGTTCGCCGCGATCGGCCTGTCTCTTTATTGTCGCCGATCCGGCAAGGTGTCTCTGGTTGTCCCAGACTGACCAACGCCAATCGTACCCGCTCGTCACCGGCTCACTCGTCGCGGGGCAGTTCGGCGATCCGAAGGTTGCGGAAGCTCAGATCGGTTGTTGGGTCATGTCCTTGAATGCTGATAACCCCCGGCGCGGCCTTGAATCCGTTGCGCCCGTTGTCGGCCGGTTCCCGGTCGTCGTACCAATCGGTGACCTGATAGCCGTTGACCCAGACGGCGAAGTGGTTGCCGCCGGCGACGAGCGTCTTGGTGAACCATTCAAAATCGTCGGCCACGACCTTCCGGGCGGCGACGCGGCGATAGATGGCCCCAGTACCGTAATCGACGGGGTTCGTACGGTCGTCGCCTTCGTATTCGTTGCGGATCTGCGATTCGTACCCGCTCCAGAACTGGCCGGGGAGCGCGCGGAAAAAGATGCCGCTGTTCAGGTGCTCGCCGTTCGAGAAGATGTCGAGCTGCAGGATGAAGTCATCGTACTGGCCTTCGGTTTGAATGTCTCCCCGGCCATTCGAGACGTTGAGATATCCCTCGTCCGTCACCGAGTAAACCGACTCTCCCCCGTCGAGCACCGTCCAGCCGGTCAGATCCTTGCCGTTAAAGATCGGCGTCATTGCCCCGGGCTTCAGCTCAACGTCGCGGAGCATCAAAGTGGCCCCTTCACCAACGCGGAAGCCAACCGCTTGACGCACCGGACCTGCGACGAGATACTTCTCCTGAAACACTCCCGCGGCCAGAAACCCGCCGTCTCGGGTTTCCATCTGCCCGTCAATCCCCTCCATGTCGGCGGTCAATTCGTAACGATCCCAGGTCTCCGGTTCCGTCGGACCGACGGCATCGAGCGTAACCAGCGCTGCGGGCCGGGTCTCGGGACGGATCAAGGCCATCAGCGCATCGCCCGTTCCCATATAGCGGCAGGCAAAGCGGATCGTGCATGGACCGAACTCGGTGGTCGTCCGCACGACCGCCGGCCCCCGGACGATCAAGGCCCCGTCGGCGACCGCGACGGCCTCGGCCTGCTCCTCAGCGTCCACCTTCCAGCCAAAGGTTGTCGTGCCGTCAAAGAGCTGGATCCAGCCCGCAGCGATTTCCTCGTCCGAGAGGGTGTTGGCGGTCTCCTCGGCGGCACGAACGCCCGGTACCGACCCGGCCAGCAGCACCGCCAAGGCAAAGGCAATGGGAAGGGTCCACGAGTTTCGGATCACGGACATGGCGCAGGCTCCGAGGGATGCGTCGTCAAGCAGATCATCCAGCATCATACCGGCAAATGATCCGCTTCGGCCAGCGTTCCGAAGCGCGGGAATTGCTCGCTCGAATCGCGCCGTCCGTCCCGACCCTCACGCCGGTCCTCGATCGCCTCAAGGGACGAGCCGAGGCCCGGCCGGAACTCCTCGAAGCCCCAGGGCCGAGGCTCTCGCCTCAGCCGCGAGGAACAACGAGCCGGTCACGCAGATCAAGCCCTCGGCCGGAGTGATCCGCCGCGCTTCGGCCAGTGCGAGAGTTGGTTCATGGGCGATCACGCAAGGAGGACCGCCGAGCTGCGTTACGGCCTCGGCCACAGTGTCGGGATCAACTGCGCGGGGGTTCTCGACGAACCGGGTGGCGACCACGGCATCGAACAGCGGCAGCAAGGCCCGAAGCTGTCCCGGCAGATCTTTGTCTCGACTGGTCCCGAAGACGAGCGTTCGGGGAACCTTCGGAAAGCACGATTGGAGCGTTTCGGCCAGAGCCCCGGCCGAGGCCACATTGTGCGCCCCGTCGATGACCAGCCAGGGGGCCTCTCTCACCACCTCGACCCGAGCCGGCCAGCTCAGGCTCGAGAGCCCCCGAACGACGGCTTCGACCGACAGATCAAGCTCCGGCTCCGCCTCGCCGAGGGCATCGAGCGCCGCCAGTGCCACGGCGAGGTTCCTCGCCTGGTGTTCTCCCGGCAAGGGACAGCGGAGCGATCCCCAGTTACGCCGCCAGGTCCGGACGGACACCCGACCGTGATCGGGACGGATCAGGGGATGTGCCGGAGTTTCATACGAGCAATCGAAATCACGACCGATCTGATGGACAGGACAGCGTCTCGCCCTGGCGATGGCGTGGATGACGTCTCGGGGCTCCGGCTCAGCCACGCCGATCACTGCCGGGGTCCGCCGCTTCAGGATGCCCGCCTTCTCGGCCGCAATGTGGCCGAGCGTCGGCCCGAGCTGCCGGACGTGGTCGAGCGAGATCGACGTGATGACCGACACGGCCGGCCGCACCACGTTGGTCGAATCGAGCCGACCTCCCATGCCTACCTCCAGCGCCACGGCTCGGCAGCCGGATCGGGCGAAGTGGAGCAGGCCCATCGCCGTCGTGACCTCGAAGAACGTCAGGCCGGTCGGAGCAGACCATTGCCGCTCAACCGCTTCGACGCTCGGGAGCACCGTTTCGAACAGGTCAATCAAGTCCGCCGGAGCCATCATGGCGCCGTCAATCACGAACCGCTCTTCCAGCCGGTGCAGGTGCGGCGACGTGAACAGGCCGGTCCTGATCCCGCCGGCCGAAAGAGCCGAGGCAATCATGGTCGAGGTCGACCCCTTGCCCTTCGTCCCGGCGACGTGGACGATCCGCAAGCGTTGATGCGGGTCGCCCAGCCGGCGAAGCAAGCGTCGCATTCGGCCGAGGCGAAGCTCGGTCGAGGAAGCCGAGGCCGGCATGCCGACTCGTTCGTAGTCGAGCCGCGCGTAAAGGCGGTCGAGGCAATCCCGGTAGGCGTCGGTGCTCAAGGCAGGTCGGGCCTGGTGGGGTGAAGGTCGCGTTGAGGATCGTGAGACACGGGCACGGCTCCCGGCCCTTCCCGATCGTCGTCATCGTTCTCGTTATCGTCGAGCACGTCGAGGTCGAAGGGTGTGCTGAGGGTGTGCTCGGCACACGAGCGGACGGTTTCCAGCAGTTCCTCGAACGGTCCGCCTTTGAGCAGGATCCGCGACGCTCCTCCCGCGAGGGCGAGCAATCGACCATCCGCCTGGCCGTCTCCGGTCAGTACCACGACCTGCAAGCCGGTTGCCAGCGGATCGAACCGCAAGACCTCGAGCACCTGCAAACCGTCTCGGTGGGGCATCCAGAGGTCGAGGACAAGGACGCGCGGGTGATGCTTTCGCACCAGGGCGATGGCCTCATTCCCGTCGGCGGCCTCCCAGACGGTCATGCCGGCGTCTCGCAGGCAATTGGCGGTTACGGTGCGCAAGGCCTGATCGTCGTCGGCCACCACGATCGCAAATCGGTCGGAATGGGCCACGGTCGTCACCCCCTTCTGCTCGGCAACGCTCACGATCGGCGGGGTTGATCGCTCGATGAACGTGCCCCGGTCTGCCTTTGGATCGTCCGGTGTGGCATGGCTTCGGTGGCGACTCTTAAGCCTCAAGCATACCCCGACTCCCGTCTGGGCCGCCATGCCGGTTCCGGTCGATTGTGGATTGATGGGAGCAATGACTGTTCGCCGGGCCTCCGTGCTCGTATCGTGTCAAACGGTGCAGACGCAGTGCCAATTCGAGACGAAGCTCTTGGCTCCGTTCCTGGTCTCTGGACCGGATCGAACCCGATTGGTGAGCCCCTTCATGCCATGATCCGCCTTCCTCGATTCACCCAGATTCCGGCCGCTCGAGCGGGCCTGGCCGTGCTCGGGCCGATCGGGCCGGAAGGCTCGGGGGTTTCGTACCGCGCCTGGTCCCCCGGTGAAGGAGACGCCGTAACCCTTTGGATCGACGGGGCACGCGTTGAGGACGACCCGGTCCGGGCCGAGCGCCTTGCCCGACAGGCGTTTGCCCTGGAGCGGGTCCGTCATCCGAACCTGGCCGAAGTCCTGCGCTTCGAATCGCTCGGCGGCCGGCTGGCACTCATCGAACGCCCTGGCGGACTCGTTCGGGCCGAATCGCAGGAGCCGGTTGACTCCGAACACGAACCCGGACGCCGGCCCGGTCCCTCGTCGGTCCGACGCGCCGTCGGCGAGGCGCTCCAGGCGAGCCGAGCGATTCAGGCCCTCCATGACTTGGGCCTGAGTCACGGGAACCTCCGGCCCGAGTCGCTGGTCGAGCTGGCCGATGGTCGGGTGATCCTGACCGGCCTCGGCCGTATCCCGCCCCCTCCGGAAGACCCCGAAGCGACCGATCCTCCCGCGTTTCCCGACCCTTCGGCCGAGCGATCAGACCTCAACGCCCTCGGCTGCGTGCTCTACGAACGACTCACCGGCACCCCGCCCGGCCCCTCCTCCCATCCCTCCGAGACCCCCCCGCCCGAGTCGCTCAACCGCCGGGTTCCCGCAAGTGTCTCCACCCTGATCCGGAGGCTCCGGCTCCCGGTCGAGGACGGTGGCTTCGCGTCGATCGCCCCGGCCGTCGCCGAACTGGAGCGGATCGTCGGCGCTCCGACCCCAGAGACCTTTCTTCCCCGGCAATCACTGGTCGAGGCGTACCGCTCGTTTGCCTCGTCGTATGCCAATGCACCGACTGATCGCCTTGGGAAAACGGTGACGCTCGGCTTCTACGGCGGCACGGGTGCCCTCGTCCTGCTCGCCCTGCTGCTCGCCCTTCCAAGCCTGGCCCTGGGCCTGCTCCACCTGATGTTCTTGACGGCCCTGTTCGGCTTCGTCGTGGGCGGGGTCCGGCGCGGGGGAGCCCTGTTCGACCGGGTCCGGCGGTTCGTCCTCGGAGGTCGGGGGCGCGATCTGGCGACGGTCGCGGCAGCGGTGGTGCTGGGCCTGCTCGGCCTGAAGGCGGCGGGCTTGCTCGGCATCATGATCGCGCTCGGGATCGTCGCGGCGATTCTGGCCGGGGTCCGCGAGGTGTTGATCGACGATCGCCTGGCCCAAGAGCGCCGCGAGCCCCTCGATCGGGCCTCGACCGTGCTCCGGGATCTCCGCGTCCACGGTCTGACGGAACCGGCCGTCCGCGCCTTCGCCATCGACCACGGTGGCGAGCACTGGGGGCCATTGTTCCTCGCCCTCTTCGGAGCGGACGCCTACCGGGCCGCCTCGACGCGACGGGCGGTACCCTGGCCCGACCGATGGCTCCGGGTCGAGCTGCTCGGCCGGATGACGCGGTTCTTCGACTCCCGCCTGATAATGCGTCGCAATGAACGCGACCGGGGAGTTCTGACCGACCTTGAAGAGATCCGCCTCAAGGCCGCCGGGGTGCCGGAGCTGACCGCCCGGCGGCGGTCGTGGCGGATCGCCCCGGCCTTGATCGCCCGCGCCCGAGCCTTCGAGCGGGGTGATCACTTGTCCGGCGGCAGCCTGGCCGCTTCACTGGCCGACGCGATTCGGAACCCCGAGACCGTCCTGGTCGAGGTCGAGGCCGAGAACCCCTTCGACCGCCTCTGCCGCCGATCGCTCACCCTGCTCGACACCCTCACCGGCCCTCGGGTCCGGCTGCTCGTCGGACTCGCCTTGCTGGCCGGATTCCTGGCCTGGATGCATCAGAACCGGCTGATTCCTCAGGAAACCCCTGCCGAGCTGATCGAGGCTGCCCGATCACCCGAAAACCTCGACCTGACCGAACTTGGCCAGTCGCTCGACGCTCGCCGCCAGGCCCTCCAGGCGGAGGCCGAGCGGGCCGAACCGCTTCGAGCCGAGATCGCGCCCGGACTCCTCGCCCTGCTCTTTCGCCACGTCGGCGCTGGGCTGGCCGCACTGATCCTTCTGTCGTCCTGCCTTTCCGCCCGGCGATCCGTGGCCCTGGCCTCGCTCGGTGCGACAGTTGTCGCCCTCTTCGGCCCCGACTTCGGCCTGCCGATCAGCGTGAGCCTCGGCCTGGCTCTGGGCCTGGCCCTGGTCGTTCCGACGGTGATCCGTCGCCTTGCCTGAAACTGGAAAACTACCCAGACTCTCTGGTTTTCCTTGCACTTGCCATATTCCCGTGGTTCCCTCGGCTCTCTGCTCAAGGTATCCTCCGCACCTTCCGATCGTTGAAGACGGGCGGTCCGGATCGACCGACCGGTCGGAGTGAACCAGGAGGGTGAGGCGCGATGGATCGCGACGGACCCGACAGGGAGCGGAAACCGAGACAGGGCGAGGGCGTCGGCCAGGGCGAAGGCCGCGCTCGGTGTGTGCCTGTCGTGCTGCTGGAAGTCCTGAGCCTGCTCATGTTTGTGCTGGGAGTGGGGGGGACGTGCGCCCTCCTGATTGCCGCGCACTGGAGGGTTGGGAAGGACGAGCCGCCTGCGGCCGTCGTGGCGATGCCCGCCTCCGGCACTGGCACCGCGAACGGCTCAGACGAGGAGGCACCACCCCCTGAGGTTGCCCTTGTCCCGGAACCTGAGCCGGAACCGGTCCCGGAACCCGAGCCGGAGCCAGAACCCGCCGTGCCCCAGGTCGATCTGACGGCCGAAGCTCTGGCAGAGCTGGACGCGAGACGAGCCCGGCTGGCCGAGCAGGTCGATCGGGTCTCGCAGCGGGTGGCGGCGATCGGCGGGAGCCTGAAGGAGGCGGGGCGGCAGATCGAGGCGTTCCTGGCCGAGGCAAGGGAGGCGGATCGCCGTCGACTTCGGCTGGCGGCCGAGGCCGAGCAGCTGGAGGCCGAACTGCAACTGGTGGCCCTGGAACGGGATGTGCTCGAACGGCAGAAAGATCAGGCCGAAGCCGCTCGCCGCCAGAAGATCGAGCGGCCGGGTTATGCAATCCTCCCCTACCGAGGACCGTCGGGCACCTGGCGGCGGCCGATCCCGGTCGAGTGCCGCAACGGCATGGCCGTGATGGAGCCGGGAGGCATGAGCTTCTCGATGATCGAGCTGGCCGCGATGCCGGGGCGATCCGGCCCGTTCGGCGCGGCGGTCAAGCGGCTGGCGTTCCTGCTCGAACGGGAAGGGGCACCCGGGGGAGAGCGGGTCGAGCCGTACGTCCTGTTCGTGGTCCGACCCGACGGCATCCGGCCGTTCTACGAGGCTCGATCGTCGCTCGACGCAATTGGAATTCCTTATGGGTACGAACTGGTCGATCAGGACTGGGAGATCGAGTATCCGGCCTGGGATGACCCGACCATCTGGGCTTCCCTTGATGCCTCGCTTCAGGCCGATCCGCCCATCGAGGACACCGCGACTGGGGGCGATCCTGGTCTGGCCGGGTTTGTAGGAGATGGCGGCTTCGGCGGATTCGGAGATCAGGATGGCCTGGGACGATCGGGGTCCCTGGGTGTCCCCTCGTATCCCGGTGGGGCCGCGATCGCCGAGGACATGCGCAGCCTGGCCGATCTGATGCCGGAGGGGCCGATCGGGCTTCCCGGTGATCCTGGGATCGGTTCGGGACTCGGCCGTCGAGGACCCGGGGCCGGTGGGCGATCGGGCGATCCAGGGTTTGGTTCAGGAGGCTCGGGGGCCGCTTCTCCGGGGGGGCAGTCGTCCATCAGCCCTGCCGAACTGGAGGAGTTGATCGCGGAAGGGACCCGCTCCCGAGGAACCTGGTCGAGCATCGTCGAGCCGGAAGTGCCGGGCCTCGACGGGATGCCGGGAGGCGAGACGGGTGGGGTGGATTCCCGCATCGCGGCTGGGTCTGGACTGGCGGGTCGTCCGGGGATCGGAGGCCGGGGATCGGCTGCGGCGATCGGAGGGCGAGGAGTGCCGGGAGGAGGAGGCGGGACCGGCCTTGGCTGGCAGGACGGCGAGCCGGGAGCCGGTCGGCCGGGCCTTCCGGTACCAGGCCTTGAGGAACTGCTTGGCTTCGGCGGTCAGGCCGAAGGCCGAGCCGACGGAGAGGCGGGGGCCGCGTTGGGCGATCCGATCGGCTCGGGAGCCGGGGCCGGGCTGCCTTCGGGAGAGCCGAACCCGTCCGACCCGTTGGCGGGAGGAGCGTCTCGGCCGGCCTCCGGCAATGGGAACGAAGGGGCATCGGGCGATTCGGCCTCGCCGATCTCTGGCCAGGCGTTGGGTTCTGGGTCGGGGTTTGGTTCCGCCGGCGGTTTCGGTCGGCGACGGATCGAGGTGGTGGTGGCCAGTGGCCGCAAGGGGGTGACGATTCACCCGGGCGGCTACCGCCTGAGCGAGGAGACGGTGAAGGACGACGACGGGCGCTTGGTGCAGGCGATCGAGGCGGTTGCGGCTTCGGAGCGGCGGAAGCAACCGGCGAGCGATCCGGTGCCGACCGTCCGGTTCCTGGTCGAGCCGGGGGGGTATGGTCTGTACTGGTCGGCCCGAAGCCAGGTCGAGCTGGCGAAGCCGGAGTGGCCGATCACCTGGCAGGCGAGCGAGCCGAGAACCTTCTCCCTCTTTGGATCGGAGCGCTGGTGATGAGCATGGTCACATCGTCGAGCCGATCGGACGAGGTCACCTGGAAATCGCCGGGGCGGGTGCTGGCGGAAGCGACGGCCCTGGTGCTGGTGATCGTCGGCCTGGGAGCCTGGATTGTCCGAGAGCCGGAGGCGGAACCGCTCGTGGTGGTCGATCCGGTGGTGGTCGAGGCTGAGCCGACGGCGGAACCGTTGCCGGTCGTCCTGCCCGAGGAGGCGGTGCCCGATCCCGAGCCGCCCCCCCTGCCCGATCCCGAACCGGAGCCCGAGCCAATCGGCCCCGATCCTGTCGCCCTGGCCCAGGCCGAGGAGGACCTGAAAGCGGTTGAGGCCGCCCTGACTGCCGCCGAGCAAGACGAAGCTCGCCTCGTCGCGGCTCGGGAAGAGTCCGAGCTATGGACCCTTGCCGCCGATCGCACCGCAGTCGAGTCGGCTCAGCAGCTTCGTCGCGAGGCCGAGCGAGTGGCCGAGGCCCGCGCGAATATCGCCGTCCTGCTCGAAGAACGGGACCGATTGAACCGGGTCATCGCCGCGATCGAGGCCGCGCCGCCGCCGAGAGAGGCGCTTAACACGAGTCGAAGCCCGGTCGCCCGGACCATCACCGGCGAGGAATACCACTTCGAGATCCGGGGGGATCGGGTCGCATTCATTGATCTGGATCGCTTGTTGGAAAAGGCCCAGGCCGATGCGAAGCTCCGTCTGCGGATGACCGGGCCGACGGCTCGGGGGGTCTCCGGGACGGTCGGGCCGATCGGGGCCTTCTCGATGTCGTACCAGATCGGGCCGACGGCGGTCGGGCTGTCGGCCGACCCGAGGCGGCCCACCGCAGTCTCAGCCTCGTACGGGCTACAGGGGTTCGAGGTTGTGCCGACGAGGGCCCAGCGGGGAGAGCCGTTTGAGCTGGCCCTGTCTCCCGCCTCCGAGGTTGGTCGGGTCATTCAGCGCCTGAATCCGGGTCGGACGACCATTACCCTTTGGGTCTATCCGGACGGGTTCCCGCTCTATCGGAGACTCTGGGACGTGCTGCACGGGTACGGCTTCACCATCGCCGCCCGCCCCCTCCCGGAAGGAATGCCGATCCGAGGGGGACCGAACGGCTCGCGATCGACCGGGCAGTAAGCTGCTCCTTGCCGGACGGTTCGAGGAACCGGCTTGTCAACGAGCGAACGGGTGGGACGGCTGGCTCAGGGGGAGCCGGTCCGGGCAAGGTAGCGCCCGCCGGACTCCTCGGCGATGGCGCGAAGCTGCTCGGTGCCTCGGCTGCCGCCGAGGTCGATGCAGTGGATCGGGATGCGATCGGGGTTGCGGCTGAGGATGGTCGTCTCAGTCCCGTTTGGGAATTCGCCGTCGGTGAGCAGGAAGACGGCGTCGGGTCGGAGGCCGAGGGCCAGCTTCATCGAGGATCGGGGGTCGGTCTCGCCTTCGGGGACGATGGAGTTAAGCCAGGCCATCGCCGCTCGCTTGCTCTTGGTGTCGGCCGATTGAGGGATGCCGCCGGCCATCGGGATCGATTGGTTGTTGAAGAAGATGACCAGGAAGCGCTGGGGGTATCGCAGGCTGTTGATGCAGCGTCGGAGTTCCTGCCGGGCCCGGTCGATCCGCAGGTCGTCGTCCATGCTGCCGGAACAATCGACGACGAAGACGAAGAAGGACCCCTTGGCCCGGATGCCGAAGAACGAGGTTTGCTGCCAGGCGGGGATGCTCCGCCAGTCGATCGAACCGTCGTACGGATCGCCCGCCGAGGGGCGGCGCTGATCGGCCAGGGCGTTGACCGATCGGACGGTCGGGCCGACGCGACGAGGAGTAGGCGGGTCGGCCTTTTCTCCGTCGGTGGCCGGGCTGTCCTTGCGGTCCGTCGGCTCGGGCCTTGGTGGGTTGTCGGAAGGCTTCGGCTCGTCGGCGAGTGCGGGCCGGATGAGCACCGAGGCACCCAGCAGCGCAAGGGTTACGAACCATCGAAGCGGCGGCCTCGGCTCAGTCGGGGATGATCGTCGCATGCGAAGGCTCCGAGGGATGAGGCTCGATTCGAGGTGATCCGGTCGGGTGTCTGGGCCGGGTGGGATCGACCCACCGGGACGCATTGACCTTTGACGCCATCGGTCCCCATGATAGTCGGTGTCGGTCGGCAATCGATCGGCTGCAATGCCCCCCCGCTCCTCATCGGCCGCCTGCGTCACGACGTTCGACCGTGATCCCTTCTGGAGTTCCTTGCCTTGTTTGAGGTCTTGACCACTGCCGACTGGATGACGCTGGGCGGGACGATTCTGACGCTGATCGCACTGGAAGGGCTGCTCAGTGCCGACAATGCGCTGGTGCTGGCGGTGATGGTCCGCCACCTGCCCCGAGAGCAGCAGAAAAAGGCCCTGCGCTACGGGATCATCGGCGCGTTCGTCTTCCGGTTCATCGCCGTCTTGCTGGCGGCGAGGATTCTGGACTACTGGCAACTGGAGGTGATCGGCGGCATCTATCTGTTGCAACTGGCTGTCCGACATCTGTGGACGGGAGAAGACGAACCGCACTACGACGACGACGACGCGAGTTTGGCCGAGGGGCAGGTTGCGCCAGTCTTGCACGAGGCCGGAGCGTCGGAACGCAGTGCCCCTCCGAAGCGACGGCGCCATCGCGGGGGCTTCTGGGCCACGGTCGCGGGAGTCGAGATGGCGGATATTGCCTTCTCGATCGACTCGATCCTCGCCGCCGTGGCCATTGCCGACGGGATGCCCGAGCATCTGCATGATGTGGAGTTCGGGTTCTTCACGCTCAAGACCTGGGTGATCTACATCGGGGGGGTCCTGGGGATCATCACGATGCGGTTCGTGGCCGGGTACTTCCTGCTCTTGCTGAACCGGTTCAAGGGGTTGGCGGTCGGGGCGTATCTGCTGGTCGGTTGGATCGGGTTGAAGCTGATCGGATCGGGCCTGCATCACGCCTTGTATCGGGGCGAGGAGCGTCTGACGGGCGGCTGGAAGGACGAGGTTCCGGAATGGCTCGCCCACAACCTGGAGATGCCGAGCTGGTTTTTCTGGAGCGGGATGCTGCTGATCCTGGTGATGAGCATGGTCTTCAGCCCTCGGAAACCGGAAAGCGGATCGACCAGATTGAGTTGAGCCGTTGTCACGAGCTGCTTTGGTTCCCGAAGGTCGAGCCCCCTCACCCGGCCTTCAGCCACCCTCTCCCCCGCGGGCGGGGAGAAGGTTCGGAGAAGCGGGTCAGGCGTAGGTGACTCCTTCGCGAGACAGGGCGGTTTGCAGGGCGACGGCGGCATCGCCGAAGCGATCGGGGCCGGTGAAGCCGTAGCTGGCCTCGGCGACGACGAGGTGGGGTTCGAGCACGCAGTAGCCGTCGAAGCCCTTGGCCACGGCGTCGGCGATGAGCTGGGGGATCATGCCCTCACCCTCGCCGGCAGGAACGTTCTTCTTGAGCTTCGTGTCGTAGTCCTTCACGTGGAAGTGGGCGACCCGATCGCGGAGCATCGACCAGGCCTTGTCGACCGGCTGGCCGACTTCAAGGTAATTGGCCGGGTCGAAGGCATGGCCGAGCGCGGGGGAGTGGACGGCGTCGAGCAGGTCCTTGACCCGTTCGGCGGTGTCGCCGTAGATCCCTTTCTCGTTCTCCAGCAAGAGGGTCACGCCGCGCTCCTCGGCGATTTTGGCCATGGCGGTCATGCGGCGGATGACCTCGTCGCGGTGGGCCTCCGGTTCGGTCCCCTCGGGGATGTAGTAGGAGAAGACCCGGATGCGGGGGCACTCGTAGAAGTCGCAGAGGTCGAGGGCGATCTTGTAGCGGTCGAGGTGGGGCTCGAACGGCTCGTCGGCCTTGATTTTGCCGATGGGAGAGCCGATGGCGCTGAGTCCCATGCCGCGTTCCTGGAGCATGGTGCGGAACTGCTCGTGCTGCTCGGTGGTGAGGTCGAGCACATTGGTGCCGAAGATGGAGCGGAACTCGACGAAGCGGATGCTGTGAATGAGGAGGGTGTCGAGCTGTTCGGAGGGGTCGGCCGAGATCTCGTCGGCGAAGGCACTCAGATAGATCATGGGGCGGTCTCGATGGGCCGGAGGGTGGGGTCGGTTCCGGGGCCGGGCTCAACCCGGTCTCGGACGGACACCCGGGGCGGTGGGACGGCGATCAATGCCCGCGATTCTACCACTCCGAGGGCGATCTGCGAACGCCCCGCAACCCCGAGCCGACCGGATGCGGCGGGCGCACGCTGAGCGATCGGAAGGCTTTCGGCCTCCGCGAGGAAGGGTTTCGAACGGTCTGCGGGTGGCGATTGCGGGCTGATCAGCCCCCTTCGAGCGGCTCGATGCGGTTCGGAGGGGACTCGATCGACGGGAGCGGAGAGCTGCTCGGTGCGCCCGGGTGCGCATCGGGTTGAGGGTCGGTGCGCTGAGGATCACGGGAAGAACCGGCGGGCGGTTCGGGACGATTGGCTTTGTCCCGGTTCGGGTTATGGCGATCAGCCGGGGCGTCTGCAAGGGGCGTTGGCAGTTCGTTTCGTGACTGGGGAGGTTCGGCAGAGGAGCGCCGGGGATCGGTGGCGGCTGGCTCGTCGTAGGACGAGCTCCGGTACGCACCGGAGGAGGAGCGGGTGGAGGCGGCCAGGCGGTCTTGCTGGAGGATGCGGGTGTCCATCTTTGAGCGTTCGACCTTGAGATTGACGACCATCGAAAGACTGCGCTGCATGTCTCGAAGGGCGTCGCGGCGGTAGCGGTGGCGGAGCTGACCATCCTTGCTGGTGTCGATCAGGGCGGCGGTTTCGGCGGCGAGGCGCTGAGGGCCTTCCTCCTCGTCCCAGGCAACCGGCCGGAGGGACTGGAGGCGTTCGATCTGATCGACGATCAGGGCGCGGAGCTGGGCGAGGGAGTCGGCGTCGGTTGTGAGGCCGGGCGGGGTGCCGGGCTGAAGCGCTGCGGGGGAGACGCGAGAGACGAGTTCCCAGAGGCGTCGGGCGTCCACATCGTGCGGCGGGGGTGGCTCGGAAGGTCGGCCCATGAGGCGAAGGGCCATGACCAGATCGGAGCCGATCCAGCCTCGGCCGGAGTCCAGATGGCGGAGCAAGGTCTGCCAGTGTCGGACGAGCCAGTCGATGCCGAAGGCGCTTTCCTGCAACTGGGCGACCACGGTTTCGGGATCGTCGCGGAGGCCCTGAGCCTTGCGGCGGATGGCGTGGCGTCGGCTTTCTTCCCACTGACGGACTGCCTCGCGAGTGGCAGGTTGGAGGCGGGCTTCCTCAACGTCGACGCAGCGGAGATAGCGGACGTATTCCATCGCGGCCGATCGGATGAGGGCTTCCTCGGAATCGGTCTGCGGCAGGTGCTTGGCCACCCAGCGATCGGCGATGACGATGAGGCGCTGGGCTTCTTCGTCACTGAGCGGCCGACGCGCGGTCAGGCCGTGCGTGACCGCGTTGCGCGAGCTGGTTGCCTTGCCCTCTTCGGAGCGAGGGCCGGTGGGTCGAGGGTCGGAGGTGGAAGCCATGAGAGGAGTCCTTTTGGTGTTGCGAAGCCAATCAAGGGAGCCAAGAAAGGGGACCGCCAGAAGCCAACGTGCGATCGAGTGTTCGGAGCCACACCAGATATCATCAGGAAATCGGGGCGAAATAGTCACAAAACTGAACAACGAGTGATCCGAAGCGGGCTGGAACCGAGGGGGCAGACGGTGGCGATCGGCAAACCGTAAGGTAGGATGGTGCAAGACCCATCGGTGACAACGGCAGACGCAAGAGGGGAAGCGAGCCCTCGGAGGCTCGCCACGTCGCGCAGCGCTGATACGATCGGTGAGGGACGCCGCCATGTTCTGGCTCTGGATGTTCTTGATCTACTGGCTCTTGCTATTTGTGGCCTCGTACATCGTGACGGAGTACGGTCAGAGGTACTTTTATGATGAGGTGACGCCGTTCGCCGGACTGAAGGTTGGGGCGTCTTCTCTGGCCCTGGCAGGCTTCCTGACGTGGTGGGACCCGTCGAGCGTGAACATGGTGACGACCGACATCGCGTACACGGCGATGCTGGCGATTGCCGGGTTCGTGTTGTTTTGCCTGGTGATGCAGTTTCATGCGTCGCATGCGCTGCTGCTGGGACCGGTGGCGGTGGTCCTGGTGGCGTTTACCGCGGCGATGGCGATGGATAGCCTCAAGGCCGGGCCGAGGGCGAACCTGCGCGATCGGCCGATTCCGCCGCAACAGCGGACCATTCGCAAGTCGGCGTCGTCGACCGTGGGCGTCCCGGTACCCAGCGCCGAGGAATCGTCAGGGACGCCTGAAAAGGCGGCCACCCCGGCTCGCCCTTGAGTCCTTGATGGGGTTTCCCAGCGGAGGGTCGGAGTGGCGGGGGGGCATCGTGACCCCGGTTGGTGGGGAGGCGGCCTCCTTGCTTTGGCAAGGGGATTGATAACCACGGGTTCCGAGGACTGAACCGGTGCCACCAGACAACCTGTGTCACCCCTTGTCGTTCACCGTTCAGGGCAAGCGAACGAACGGGTGACGTCAATCGTGTTGCGAGAGTGGATGCTCGCGCAATTTTTTCCTGAGATCCCTGGTTTCGCGCGACCTCTGGGATTGTCTTGCTTTGTGGAAGACCCTCGCCGTTGAAGAAGACTGTGGGGGATTGGGGGTCATTGGGGGGGAAACGGGAGCGCGGGAGCTTTCTCTCAACGGTGGACGGCGATGCGTGGCAGGCTTGGCCCAGGGAGTGCGACGTGAGAAACTGGCTGGAGTCTCATGACTCTCGTCGAGTGAGGCGATTGACGAGCGATCAGGAAAGCTGAGCGATGATGCCGGGGAGGACCTCGGCGAGGCGGTCGGAGGCCTCGATTGCGTGTTCGCGGAGGGTCCAGAGGTCCTTGACGCTGCTCGGGCGTTTCATCAAGGCACCGAGGGTCGCGCCGAGGCGGAAGCCGCCGGTGGGGCCCATGACGGTGAGGACCTCGGGGGGAAGGTCCGTGTTGGCCTCGTCGCTGACAACGCGAACGGCCAGAAAGCGCTGACTGCGGTCGGCACAGAGGGAGGCCACGGCGGCGGTTTCCATGTCGACGACGTCAGCGGAGAACCGATCGCGAAGGGTCGCCTTTTCGGCGGCGGTGCGGACGATCTTCGACGCGGTCAGGAGACGGCCGGAGGAAATGCGGATTTTCGAGGAGGGGGAGGATTCGGGAGGGGTGAAGGGAATGGTCAGGGGAGGATCATCGGGGCGGTTGGCGTCGACGATCTCGGTGGGGAAGAAGACGTCGTTGCGTTTGAGGTCGGGGTCGAGGGCGCCGCAGAATCCGACCGAGAGAAGCCATTTGGGCCGATGACCGCCGATCAGGCGCTTCGCCCCTCGGGTTGCGAGGGATCGGCCGACCCCGGAGACGATGAGGGTGACGACGGTGTTCCCGCCGAGCACGCCCTCGGTTACAGCGCGGTTCGAGCCTTCGGGGTCGGAGTAGGTGCGGATCTCGTGCAGGAGTTCGACGATCGGGTCGGCCTCGATGGGCAGGGCGATCACGATCCCGACGTCGGCGGGTTCGGGGGCGGGGAGGACCTGGTTCATGCGTCTCGATCGCGGGGCGAGGCGGAACGGGAGGAGACGGACGGTCTTGAAGGATGGCCGAAGGGGCTGTGCGAAATCAAGAGGCGGGGTAAGGATTTCGGATCGGCTGGGGCGGTTTGGGGGGATTGTCGCGGTGTGTTTGGGCAGGGAGCCCCCTCACCCGGCCTGCGGCCACCTACTCGGAGAGGGTTGAGTTCGGAATGACGCTGCTCGCTCGCGGGGAGAGAGGTGCGGGTGTGGATCGCAACGCGTGAGGTATGGGCAGAAGCTCCCCCTCACCCGGCCTGCGGCCACCCTCTCCCCCGTGAGCGGGGGAGAGGGTTGGGGAGGCAGAAGACTCGTGAGGGGCGAGCCGCCCTCGTTTTCCTCTCGCAGAGCACGGCTGGAGCGAAAGGCCTGACCGGGAGGCTGAGGTCGGCCTGCAAGGCGTGTGGCGTCGGATGGAGGGGGCGATTTGCGGGCTTTGTTACATGTCGAGCGGGCGGGGATCGGCGGGAACGCCGCAGGCGAGGGCTCCGGCGTGGACGCGGGAGGGGGCATTTGCGGCGATGGCTGATCGGTAGCGGGCCAGGGCCATCAAGGGGAAATAGATGCGGTAGAGATGGTAGCGAAGGTAGAAAACCTTCGGGAAACCGGTGCCGGTGAACTGGGGTTCGTCCCAGGTGCCGTCGGGGTTCTGGGTCCGAAGCAGGAAGGCGACGCCTCGTCGGACGCGGGCGCTTTGGGCGCGGCCGGCGGCGATCAGGCCGTTGACTGCCCAGGCGGTTTGCGAGGCGGTGGTGACGCCCTTGCCCATCCAGGCGGGGTCATCGTAGCTGAGGCACGATTCGCCCCAGCCGCCGTCCTCTTGCTGGACCGATTCGAGCCAGTCGGCCGCTCGCTGGACGTTCGGGTGATCCATTGGGAAGTTGATTGCCTGAAGGCCGAGCAAGACCTGCCACGTGCCGTAGATGTAATTGACCCCCCAGCGGCCGTACCAGCAACCTTCGGGCTCCTGGGTGGACCAGAGATACTCCAGGCCTCGGGCAACGGCTGGGTGATCGGCGCGGTAGCCGAGGGTGCCGAGGATCTCAAGAATCCGGGCGGTGATGTCGGCACAGCTCGGGTCGAGGATGGCGTTGTGGTCGGCGAAGGGGACCTTGGTAAGCAGTTGGTTGTCGATATCGACATCGAAGGCCGCCCAGCCGCCGTCTCGGTTTTGCATGGCCAGGAGCCAGGCGACGGCGCGATCGGTGACGGCCTGGCCTTCGGGAAACCGCATGAGCGCGGTCCGGCCGAGGGCGAGCAGGACCATGGCGGTGTCGTCGATGTCGGGGTAGAAGTCGTTGCGGTACTCGAAGGCCCAGCCGGTCGGTTCGAGTCCGGGGCGTCGGCGCTGCCAGTCGCCGGGGGTGCGGATCTCGTGGTCGAGCAGCCATCGGGCGGCCTGGAGCATGCGGGGGTCATCGGCCGGGAGACCGGAATCGGCCAGGGCGATCATGGCGATGGCCGAGTCCCAGGTGGGAGAGACGCAGGGCTGGACCCGGACCGAGTCGTGCTCCTCGATCATCAGGTCTTCGAGCTGCTGCATGGCCTGGCGGACGAGCGGGTGGTCGTCGGCGTAGCCGAGGGCGCGGAGAGCGAAGACGGAGTAGACCATGGCCGGGAAGATAGCGCCGAGCCCTTCGGAGCGGTCGAAGTGATCGACCATCCAGCGGTGGGCGGCGGAGAGACCGGGGCGTCGGACGGCCTTCGGGACGATCCGGTGAGCCCATTTCATCAGGCGGTCGCAGGCGACGAAGAAGTTGGCCCAGCTCCAGGTTTGCTCGGTCCGACGCGAGGGGGGAGGCAGATCGGGCCGGAACAGCTCGGCAATCCCCTGCTCGGCGGAGAGGTGGCGGACGGGTCGAAGGACCGAGAGGATCGCCAGGGGGACGACCATCGTCCGGGTCCAGGACGACATGTCGTAGATGCTCAGGCCGAGGTGGGTGGGGAGGAAGACCAGCTCGGGGGGGACGTACGGGCAATCGTCGTAGGAAATCTGGCCGAGCAGGGCGAGATAGAAGCGGGTGTAGCTGTTGCAGGCCTGGGCACCGCCGGCGTCGAGAATGCGCTGACGGACGCGAACCATCTCGGGATGCTCGGGGTCCATGCCGACGAGCTTCAGCGCGAAATAGGCTTTGACCGAGGCGCTGAGGTCGAACGGCCCGCCGGGGTAGATGGCCCAGCCGCCATCGGGCAGGCGTTGCTCGAACAGGTAATTGCAGAGCTTGGCGACGACCGGATCATCTTCGCGGCCGAGGGAGGTGAGCAGGAGGACGAACTCGGATTCGAGGATCGTGTCCCCTTCGAGCTCGCCGACCCAGTGGCCGTCGTCGCGTTGCTGGTCGAGCAGCCACTGTCGGGTGGCGGCCAGACCCTGATCGAGGGCCTCGGCATCGAAGGCCGGAGTCGTGAGACCTCGCGAGGAGGCTCCCGTGGTAGGACCTCGTCCTCGCTTGCTACCGTCGAGCTTGACGATCATCGCAGTCTCGGTCCCCCCTCCTTGAGGTGGTTCGTCCCGATGTCCCATCCGTGCTGCCGCATCGAACCTCGGGCGCGGTCGGCTCATCCGTGATCCGATTGGTCGCGCGGGGCACATCCTACGCCTCGATTTGTAGGACAATCAAGGCCAATCCGACCCCGGACGCCTCTTCTGCGGACGTTTTTTGCCTCTCCCCAACGCTGAGCGGCGTTAGAGTTTCCGCATCTTTCCGGAATTGACACGCAAGCGCGTTTCGATCGGGAAGACGACGGGGTGTTTCGGGAGCGGATACGAAGGGATGGGCCGGGAGTCAGAACGGCTCTCCCTGGCAAGCTGGAGAATGGAGGTCGGTGGAAGGGGGTTGGAGGTAATGGCGAGCGGGGTGAGCTGGGGAGGGATTTGGCCTGGCGGGAGCACGTGACGGAGCAGGAGGAGGACGACCGATCGGAAGGAAAGAACGCTCCTGGAACGCGGTGGGAGGGAGGGAGCGTGCCACGCCGAGGGGCTCGGCGTGGCGATCGGGGCCAGGAGTGGGCGATTACTGGACCTGGATGGGGTCGAGCGTCAGCTTGTCGAAGACGCGAACGACGTCGAGAAACTGGGCGTAGGGAGAGACACCGTCGAGGCTGGTGGCGTTAAGCTTCAGGTGAGTGGCGTCGACGTCGGTCTGACGGAGGGCGGCATCGACGGCGACCCAGCGACCGTTGACATAAACCTCATTCCACATGTGGAACCCAAAACCGCCCAGGTCATCGACGTAGAGCAGGCCCACGGCCACTCGCGCGGGGATGCCCGAGGCGCGGCACATGGCGGCGGTCAGGACGCTGTGCTCGCTGCAATCGCCGCTCAGGTCTCGGGCGACGTCGCGGGCGGTGGCGAAGGCGGTTTCGAAGTTTTTCTCGCGGACGTTGTCGGCGACCCATCGGGTGATGGCCTGGGCACGATCCCAGGGGTCGGGGGCGACGTTGGCCAGGGCTCGCTGGGCGAGGGCGATGACCTGCGGGTCTTCGCTATTGATCATCGGATTGGGGGCGAGGTATTCCGGGGCGACCGACGCAGGGCCGGCCGCGCCGGCTTGAGGCCCGGCGGTGCGGACGTCGAGCAGGACCGATCCGTCACCAGCGCGGCGGATGGATTGGCGTTCGTCGCGCGGGAAGATTTCCTCGGCCGGGGTGTCGCCGGTGAGGTCGACGCGGAAGGTGGCGGCCCGGACGTTGTCGGATTGGGTGATCCGCCGAGCGACCTTGACGATGGTTGCCTTGACGATGTCGAAGCCGCCGCTGCCGGGGGCCAGGGCTCCCTGTTCGGTGGTCCGGTAGGTGACGATGCCGCCAAAGGCGTCGGTGCGGCTCTTGAGGATCTGGCCGCCGGAATCGACCCAGTAGCTGGCGTCCATGCCGGGCAGCGGGGCACCGTCGGGGCCCTTGACCTGCGAATCGACGCGGAGCAACTCGATGGTGGTCCCCCCGCCCAGCTCGACCGATTCGAGCTGTTTGGCGTTGAGGATGGTCAGGCCGATCTGGTTGAGGTCGGGGATGAAGGTCTTGATCTCGCGGCGCTCGCCGGGCTGCATGGGAGATCGGGTAAGGCTTAGCTCAGGCCCGTAGGGGCCGCGGACGTCGTCGGGCCAGGGGAGCTCGACGCGGGTTTGCCGGCCTCCGGCGGTGAGGGTCAGGGGCATGACCCCATTCAGGACGTCACCGGAGACTCGGGTTTCGTTCGGCCCGGCAAGGCTTCGGGCGTCGAGCCGGAGGACCTGGCCTTCGTAGGTTTCGATCGTGCCGTAGCGGGTGGCGATAATCACCTGATTGTCGAGCCGCTTGAGCGTGAGCTTGGAATCGACCTGGATACGGAGCAGTTCGTGACCGTCTCCGGCCGTCACGGGCTCGACCTGAAGGTGGATGTGGCCGACCTTGCGTCCGCCGATGAAGACGGCGTCCCAGGCTTCTCGGGTGGTACGCTCCTGAGGCGGGGATTGTGGAGGCTCGGTAGCGCCGAGGATTCCTGACAGGGTCAGCACCAGCACACACGAGACGCCGAATCCTGGCCGGCGTTTGAGATCGATCCCTCGACGAATCATCGAGCCAAGTCCTCCCGGTCCGGGCTGGGGGCCGGGCAGCAGGACCTGGAGGCGAGGGCCGGTCAACTCGGGAAGGGCGCTGGACAAGCGAGCCGACCCGTGAGAAACCGACCGGCCAGGCCCGGGAGATCGCCCATGCCCCGATCGCTCCTGTCAGAACAGCACGGGGGCCTGCACGCAGGAGACCCCTGCTCCACTATGGCCGGAAGCCGCGATCGCGACAAGCCGAGCCGCGATTCGTTGGCGCAGAAGGAAACCGAGCCCCGGAACCCTGGGGTCGTGTGGATGGAAGAACGCAGTGATGTTCGACAGCCGGGAAACGAAGGCCGGCTGGTCGAGCCTTGAGGGAGAAGGACCCTCGGATGACTTACGAGACGAGGATGTTCATATCGAACCGATCGCTCGGCAGCAATTCCAGCGCTGCGTACAGCGCCAGTTGCTTGGTGTGATACGAGGGAACCCTCCCTCGGACGACATAACGGCCCTGCACCTCTTCGACGGCCAGGTCACGAATCCGTCCATGCGTCGTTTGCCGAATAGAATGTTCGACCTGCTGAAGAAATGAGGTCGAACCATTCCCAAGGTTGCTCCTCATATTCCATCACTCCTGAGATCTGTTGCGGAGAGTCGAGATCGCGATGGGTCAGCGATCCAGGAGGGAGTCACGTTTGCCCTTGGGTCTGAGCGGCTCCATTGTGGAGTGATCCGAGGGCGAATTGCAAGTAAAATCGCGAATTCTTCCATGGGTCGCTTCGCCGTTCCGGGGTTCTCGGTCGGCTCGCACGAGGATGTTTCTGCGCCGTTGCAGATCGCTCATGCGTGGGATGATGCACAATCACCGTCACTCCAGCGAACCTGTTATAGTAAACAGGATGTTTGCCAGGTTCACAAGGGACCAGGCAGGAAAGTTTGAAATTCTGTCGGGATTATTCCGATGGGGTGGGGACTTCTGGATGACTCGATGGGAGGCAACGCGGGTTCATTTGTAACTGCTGAGCGAGTGAGCGAAGCGAGGGTTGATCCCAGTCGGAGACGGGAGCTTTCCAGGAGTCCCAGAAAGGACCTCGACCGAGGCCGGTCAGTTCGCTGAGCCGGCCGAGATTGTAGCCAAGTTGCAGCAATGCGCGGCGATCGGGGGCCTCAAGCGAGACAAGCTCGACGACCTTGGCGACGCAGTGCGCAATGTGATCATCATGCATAGAAGTTTTCATCATCGTGTGCTTTCGCCCTGGAGAATTCACGAGAGAGCCGGCGCGATCGAATTGGGTGGGATCAGTCACGTCGGGGGCGGGCGAGGCCAAGGAGGAGGCGTTCGAGCATGGCGCGTTCGTTGAGGGTGGACGATCCTTTCAAGGCCAGATCGGTTTCGAGGAGGACCACGGGGAGGCGATCGACGCGGGAGGGGCCGAGGTGGGCGTGCTGGCGGCCGGTCTTCTCGAAGGCCATAGGGGGGATGCCGGCCGATCGGCAGGCGTCGTTCAGGTCGCGACGGGCCTGACGGAGCTTGCCGGCGTGGTGGACCTTGCGGAGCGAGGTGGCCAGGGCGGCCAGCAGGCGCTGCGGGGCCTCGCCGGCGGTCAGCAGGCGATCGAGGACCGTGAGGGCACCGGCGGCATCGCCGAGGGTGGCCCGGTCGATCATGTCCCAGACTTCGAGGGTCCGGCCGGCGCCGACCATTCGACCGACGTCGTCCCTGGAGATAGATCGGCGATCGCCGACGTACGCGACCAGTTTATCGACCTCGACGGCGAGTAATCCGGGTTCGGGACCGACGAGTTCGATCATCAAGCGCGCGGCGTCGTCGGGCAGGGAAACGCCCCAGCGGTCGGAGGCGAGGCGGCCGAGCCAGCCGAGCAGCTCGCGTTCGCGGGGGGCCTTGCAATCGACCGAGGCGCCGTACTGCTCGACGAGCTTGGCGAGCTTGGTGTTCGACGGCCACGACTTGACCGAGAGGACGAGGACGCCGGTCGGGCTGGGCTGGGCGGCGAAGCTTTCCAGCTCCTTGCGGTTGGCGGTGACGAAGGGGTCGGCATCCTCGACGATCACGACCCGACGGGGGGCGAGAAACGGCAGGGTGCGGACCTCGTCGAGCACGCGGGCCAGCTCGGCCTGGGGGCCGGCGACTCGGGAGACACCCAGCTCGTCCTCGTCGTCGGCGACCTGGCCCGTGGCCTCGCCGTGGTCCATTGCGGCGCGGATGATGGCGAGGGTTGCCTCACGGCGGAGGAAGGGGTCGTCGCCGAAGAGGGCATAGATGGGTCGAATGGCTCCCGGTCCTCGGGAGCCGATCATTTCGAAGGCATGCATCGGGAGAGACCAGGGACCTCGATGGATCGACGGCGCCGGCTCGAACGGGATTCGAGCGGTTCAGGATAACGATCCGTCACCGAATCCGCCACGGAATCCACGTGCAAGGCAAACCAGGAGTTACCTGGGGCTCAGGCGGCCTGGGGAGCGAGTGAGAGGGGAGGGATTGACGGGGCGTTGGGGTCGAGGTCGAGGACGTGGAAGCGATCGGCCAGGGTGCGGACGATGCGATCGGCGGCGAAGCCGTCGCCGTAGGGGAAACACGGCGGCAGTGGGGCGGCGGTCGGCGAGAGCAAGGCGAGGGCCTCGGTCAGAATGAGGTTGGGGTCGGTGCCGACGAGGCGGCAGGAGCCCTGTTCGACGGCCTCGGGGCGCTCGGTGCGGTCGCGGAGGACAAGCACCGGTCGGCCGAGGGCGGGGGCTTCCTCCTGCACGCCCCCGGAATCACTGAGGATCAGGCGGGCTGCCTTCATGAGGGCAACGAACTGGGGTGAGTTGACCGGCTCGATCAGGTGGACGCGATCGAGTTCGCCGAGTTCTCGGGAGACGACAGATCGGACGTCCGGGTTCGGGTGGACGGGGAAGACGAGGCAGAGGCTGGTGTCGATCTGGAGCAGCTTCGCCACGGCCCGGCAGGCTCGGACCAGGGGGAGGCCGAGGTTTTCGCGACGATGGGCAGTCATGAGGATCATGCGATCGGTGCTCGGCTCGACGGGCAACGGAACGGGACGGGCCTCGATCCATCGCAGGGCGTCGATGACCGTGTTGCCGACGACCCGGATCCGATCGGCCGGGATCCCTTCGCGGAGGAGGTTGGCGCAGGCGGCGTCGGAGGGGGCGAAGTGCAGATCGGCCAGGCGAGCAGTGAGAATGCGGTTGCTTTCTTCAGGGAACGGTTCAGCGAGCGACCCGGAGCGCAGCCCGGCCTCAATGTGCACGAAGGGGACGTGGCGGTAGTGGCAGGCCAGCGCCGAGGCGAAGACGGTGGTGGTGTCACCCTGGGCAATCAGGAGGTCGGGCCGGTGCTCGTCGAGCCAATGGCCGAGGGCCATGAGGCATCGGCTGGTCAGCTCAACAAGATCTTGACCGGGGCGCATGAGGGCCAGGTCGTCGTCGGTCTGCAAGGAAAAGTCGGCCAGGGCGCGATCGAGCAACTCGCGGTGCTGTCCGGTCGAGACGACCCGGACCTGAAGACCGGTCTCGGCCCCGGCCTGGCGGAGCTTCAGAATGACAGGAGCCATCTTGACGGCTTCGGGACGTGTTCCGACCACGCAGGCGACGGTTCGAGACATCAGGACGGCCCTCGTCGTTGACCGGAATCCGGCCGAGCGAAGGGCCGGGGGTCATTCGAGCAGAGTTTGCAAGCAATAGGCAGTAGGCAATAGGCAGTAGGCAGTAGGCAGTGGATCGAAGATTCAAGGGATCTTGCGCGAGCGAGGGTTGGGGAGAGGGGTCCTCGTTCGGATCGCAAGGCTTCGCGTTCGACCAGGGAATCCCCTCACCCGGCCTGCGGCTACTCTCTCCCGCGGGGTCGGGGGAGAGGGTGGAGAGCGGACGCCCCGCACCGCAGGCGGGGAAAGGGGTTGGGGTTCGGTCGGCAAGGCGAAGACCGCTCAGGGCCGGATCATAGGCAATTGCTGGGAATCGGGACAGGCGAACTGGGATGGGGGGAAAGCCCGCAGTCAGCGATCGTCGGGCAGGGAGGAGACGACCTGGAAGGTGAGGGTGTGCAAGGTTTCGGAGGGACCATCGCCGAGGCGATCGCGGAGGACCAGATCAATTTCGTAAGCGCCGGGGGGAAGTTCCTTGAGGGAGACGGTGGTGTGGAGGTAGAGCGAGGTGGGAGGTTCCTCGGATTCGGGAGAGTAGTCGATGGCGGCGGGGAGGGATTGGAGGCGTCGGGTGCTGCCGGCGCGTCGGATGTGAACGTCCTGGACCAGATGGGCTCGATAGAGGCCGCTGGCGGCGTCGCGCAGGATGAGAAAGTTGAAGGGCTCGTAATAGATTTCGAGCTTCTGGTCGGGGGTCAGGATGGGCTCGTCGCGAGGAATGAAGTTGCGGAAGCCTCGGACATTGAGGCAGATGACCGGGTCGGTCAGGTCGGGACGTCGGGGCTTGGTGGGGGCCTTGTCGTCGTCGGTTTGCAGACCGAGGCTCGGCGCGATGGGGCCGGCGAGTCCCAGAAGGAGCAGGGCAAGCAGGGCGATCGGTGGTCGACGCGTTGAGCGATCCATGAGTCCGTTTCCCTTCCAGAGCGATGGCCCCGCGGGGGTCGGGCGCGAGAATCCCAGGGGAGTGGGGGAGAGGAGCTGCTCAATCGAAGCGTATCGAGCAGGAGACGGCCATGCAACGCGAAGGGTCGGGTTGAGGTTGCGGGCTGCGGTGGGGCGAAGGGCAGCGTAACGTTCGACGGTGATGACGGACGGCGCAGACGGGGGTGTCTCGAACCGGGTTGAGCGCGGGAGTTTCGGGTGCGGATCGGCCGAAAGAAAAAGGCGGAACCCCACGGATGGGGGCCCCGCCTCATTGGAATGGAGTTCGAGCGATGGCTGCCCGAGTTGTGATGATCGGATCAGAGCGTTCGTCGCGATCGGGTGCGAACCCGGTAGGCGATGGCTCCTCCGGCCATCATGGCCCAGGCCAGGACGGTCGTCGGCTCGGGAACAACAGGATCTCCCGATCCGCCCTGTTCGCGACCGGGGAAGGCGATGCGGGTGCTGGAGATGTAGTCTTCCCCTGCGATCACATCGTCGGGAGCGCCCGCAAAGGCGCTGACAACGAAGCCGTCTTCCGGCACCAGGCCTTCAAATTGCATGAAGTTGCCGATGGTGAACTGGAAGTCGGGGTGCTCGGCCGACGGGTCGAAGGCGAGCTGGCCGAGGTGTTCGGTGAGGGTATCACCGAAACTGAAGGCCATACCGGCGGGGGATTGTTTGTACTGAGCGACGGTGAAGTGGTCGGTGCCCTTGCCAACGCTCGACTTGTTCGCCGGAACTCCGGCGATCACGTCGGGGGTGCCGTCGAGGTTCAGGTCGAGCGCGACGACAATTGCCTCCAGTCCGCCGAGGCTCGGTCGATCATGGCCGAGGGGAGCGGAGAGCTGGCCGGGCATCCCGTCGCCATCGGCATCGCCGGCGACTCCCCAGAAGTTCAGGCCGAAATACATGGTATCGGAGGTATCATCATAGGCCAGGCGAAGGTCCTTGATGTTCCATCCGGTCGTGCCGGGCAACGAGGCGTGCTGCGCCACGTCGCCGGGACTCGGGTTTCCGAACGAATCGGGGTTATCAACGATGACCACGATGCCATTGCCGGGCTCGATTGGGAAGTCGTTTTCAACGTTCCCGGTCAGCTGGATGGCACCGGCCGAGGCCGTCCTGGCGACCAGGATCAGGCCGAAACCGACCGCTATCAAGATGGGGCAGTTGTGCTGCCGCATGCCGTGTCTCCTTCCACGTCTCGGCGGCTGATCGGGACCGGGCATTCTGCTCGGAGCGAACAGCCCGGGACACCGAACGATCGATCGAGGAGTGGTCTTGGCTCGGGTCGTGCCGCGGGCCGACGAGCGAGAGCTCCACTCCCCGGCGGCGTTGGCCATCGATTCCCCCTCCTGGGGTTATCGTCGGACTGCGTCGCGCGCCGGCCCGGCCGCCACTGTGGCGGCCCGATACGCGTCATGCCCGGGGCCGCCTCCGGCGCGGGCCTCCCGTGAGAAAGGACGAGGACGCCATGACCGCGATCAGGAAGATCCTCCAGGCCATGCTTTCCTGGCGACCCCGCCGAGAGCCGATCGCGCGGAAAACGCGACGACGCTCAGGGGCCGCAGTTGAGCATCTGGATCATCGACAACTCATGAGCGTCGACTTCACGGGAAACGTTTTAATCGATTTTCCAGAAACAACAAGTCCAGGTGTTGTGGTCCTCACTCCCGAACCAGGCGACCCAGATTACCTGGTTCCCATCATTCCGGCCGAACCGCCCGAACTGGGTGAGTTCATCCGCGTCTCTGGTTTCCAGCTTGATGCGATCCGGGTGTCGTACAGTCCGGAGAATGATTCGCTGTACTTCGGGATGCAGCAGCCGGTCAACCAGAAGACCGGCCAGCCGGTCATTGCCGGCGATGCGGACAACAACCTGAACGGGGGCACGGTTGCCCCGGAAATTCAGGCGCTGCCCTTGTTCTTCGAAGACCCGATGCTGCTCGGGGGGTCGGAGTACATGTATGTCAGCATTGACTTTTTGGGGAACGACGACCTGAACGACCCGACCACGCTGAGCGATAACGTGGTGGCGGGGATGAACGGCGGGATCGACCCCGTGACGCTTCAGCCGCTTCGGCAGACCTACATGGTGGCCGAGTATTCGAGCGACCCTCTGCGGGGGGGCTTCGGCACGATGTTGCCGGAGTTCATCGGCTCGTCGTTCTTGACCAATACGCCCGAGGCGCCGAACTTCGAGTTCGAGGTCCGGAACTTCTCGCAGCTTTATGCCCAGCAGACAGGGGGGACGCTGACTCCGGAGACCGATCTGCAGGTCTCGGCCTTTGCCGGATCGGCGCAGGACGACGGGATCAGCGAGGCGCAGATTCCGCCATTGCCGTTTACCTTTGGTGATGCGATTCTGCCGCCGCCGCCGCCGCCGCCGCCCCCGCCCCCGCCGCCGCCGCCGCCGCCCCCGCCGCCCTGCCCGCCGCTGGAGCCGAAGATCCTGGTCAATCCGCACCAGCACCGGGTGGTCAACACGGCGCATCCGCAACTGGTCCGGGTCAACGTGTTCGGGGCGCCTCGGTTCAATGTCGAGCAGATCGCGACGCCGACGGTGCGCCTCTCCGGGGCTGAGCCGGTGTCGGTCTTCACAGGATTTGCCAATCGGGACCCGTACCTGGATGCCACGTACGTTTTCCTGAGCACCGACCTTGACCCCTTGCCGCCCGGGGCCACGATGGTGACCCTGACCGGCGAGCTGAACGATGGGACGAAGTTCGAGAGCCCGTTCGAGATCTTCAATCGCGATGCCATGATGTTCATGGCCGGGATCAATGTGGCTCCTCAGCCGGCTCCGAATGCTCCGCCGCAGCCATTGTCGCTCTATCAAGGGCTGCAACCGGGGCAGGGTCCCAGACTCAAGGAAGTGCTTGGACCGGCGATCCACGGAACACTCGGCTCGGTGCCGACACAGGCGGCCCTGGGTCGACAGTTGACACCCATGCCGGCTCCGGCTCCGGCTCCGGTGGCTCCGCCTCGGGTTTTGCTCGGCCAGCCGGCCCCGGCGGCGACCCTGGCGGGAGCTGTGGCCCAGTCTCCCGGCGTGACGTTGGGAAGTGGCCCGGTGATCAGCCTGGCGAACCGAGGAGGGGCATCAGCCGCGACCCCGCAATCCACGTTGCGAGACCCGTCGATCCGGATGCCTGTGTCGCCGGCGGTTTCGACCCGACCGGTGGCGGCCCCGACCATCACGATCGACTATGGCCAGCACGGGACATCGGCCCGTTGATCGGATCGGTCCGAGGTGGAATTCGATTCTGAATCTGAACCTGACCGCCCCCCCTTGCGGTCGTTAGGATAGTTGGAACGATCGAGCGAGCCCCCCGGACGTCGAGCCGGGGGGCTTGTCTCGTGGTTTCGAGACGCATCGAAGGGGACGGGCATGCTTCGGATCAACGACCGGATTTCGATCCCTATGGACGAATTCCAATTCGACTACATCCGATCCGGCGGACCCGGCGGACAGAACGTCAACAAGGTGGCGACCAAGGCCGTCCTGCGCTGGAGGCCCGGAGACAGCCCGAGCCTGCCCGAGCCGGTCCGCCGTCGGCTGATGCGTCAGATCGGTTCTCGGCTGACGAGTGACGGGGATCTGATCGTCTCCTCACAGCGCACGAGGGATCGCCTGCGGAACATTGACGACTGCCTGGACAAGGTCCGCGATCTGGTGCTGGAAGCGGCCACGCCGCCGAAGCCGAGGATCGCGACCAAGCCGACGCTCGGCTCGAAGGTGCGGCGTGCCGAGCAGAAGAAGCAACGCTCGACCACCAAGAAGCTGCGCAAGCCCCCATCATTTGATTGAGTCGAACACGGAACGGAGTCTTACATCAATGGCCGACCGCGATTATTCGCCGCATCAACAGAAAATCATTAAGCGATATTATCAGAATTTTGACGCGATCAAGTCGCAGCGACTTTCCGACCTGATCGCCGAGATTTACCTGGCCGAGGGGAAAAAGAGCGACCGGCTCTGGAAGCAGGCGGCCGACATTTTAACGAAGATGGAGTTTCCGGCCTCCCGGATTGAGCACCTGATGCAGAAGCGAGAGCCGCATTTGCTGGTCGGCATTCTCAAGGAGCTGGAAACGCGGAAAGGAATGTGAGGTAATCGGGCCGTCCTGGGAATCGTGGCAATCCTCAAGACGGCCCAATGGGGAGTTGGAGTCTCGGTGAGGTTTAGACGGGATAGATCCAGGGAGAGCGATACTCGCGGCGGAGGAGGGCATTGGCCTCGGCGTCGCCGGGGATGGTGTGGGTGTCGTGGTCCCAGTGGATACTGCGACCGAGCTTGTAGGAAAGCATGCCGAGGAGGCTGAGGTTGGTCGAGTGGTGGCCAATCTCGATGTCGGAGACGGGTCGGCGGTCGGAGGAGATGGCGTCGAGGAAGTCGGCCCAGAGTTCGCGAATGTTTTGCTGGTCAGGCTCGTGAAGCTGGGCGGGGATGTTGACGGCGGCGCGCTTGGCGTCGCGGGGGTAGAAGGTGGTGCCGTCGAGCCAGCCGATGTGCAGGGTGCCGTTGGTGCCGTAGAAGTAGCATCCGACGGCCTGCTGGGGGTGGGTCTTCTCGGCAGTGTTGCCGGCGAAGCGGCGGTGCTCCCAAGAGAGGGAGAAGTTCTCGAATTCGAAGGCGGCGATCTGATGGTCGGGGGCGTCGGTGGTCAGGCGATCGCCGTCGTTGATCGCCGGGCCGGCGATCGGTCGGCCGCCGGTGGAGAAGACGGTTTTGGGGGCGACCTCGTCGGACCACCAGAGCACCTGATCCATCCAGTGGATGCCCCAGTCGCCGAGGGTGCCGTTGGCGAGGTCGAGGAAGTTGCGGAACCCCTTCGGATGGAGCTTGGGATTGAAGGGGTGAAGCGGGGCGGGGCCGCACCAGAGGTCCCAGTCGAGGCCGGCGGGGGGGGCTTCGTTCGGGCTCGGTTCCTCGGGACCGCCGCCGTAGTGGACGAAGGCGCGGACCATACCGACATCGCCGACGGTGCCGTCGCGGAGCATTTCCATCCCGGCGATGTTGTGCGGCGAGACGCGGCGGTGGGTTCCAACCTGCACGACGCGGTCGTTGCGTCGGGCGGCGGCGACCATGGCCTTGCCTTCGAGGATGGTGTGGCCGATCGGTTTTTCGACGTAGACGTGGGAGCCGGCGTCGCACGCGGCGATCGTGATGAGCGGGTGCCAGTGGTCGGGGGTTGCGACGATGGCGATGTCGGGTTTTTGCTCGTCGAGTAGCTCGCGGAAATCGTTGTAGATCTTGATCGAATCGGGGAGCATGCCGCCGAGAGTGGACTTGCAGGAGGCGATCTGCGACTCATCAACATCGCAGAGGGCGACGGGGCGGCATCGGCCGGAGGCGATGGCTTCGCGGAGGATGTTCGTTCCCCACCAACCGGAACCGATCAGGGCGGTGGAGTAGGTCTGATCTTGCTTCGCCTGGAGGATCCCGGGCATGGCAGCGAAGGCCCCGGCGGCGGCAGCGGAGCGGACGAAGGAGCGTCGGGTGATGGTCATGGGGGGCGCCTCGGGAGGTGAGGGGCGTTGTGGTGACTCACGAGAAGAACGCCGGAGGAGCGAATGGTAATCCGTATTCTCAACTCAGGTCGGTCGGAATGGAAAACCAGGCTGATCATTCGAGAACACGAATACCGTTGTAGTTTGGAAGCGACCTTGCCCTCAAGTTCAGAGCGGTTTTTGCGTACGTTTCGAACACTGCTTTTTGTGTTGTTTTTCGTAACAGATAAAGATAACGCTTGCTGTCTTCATGTGGTGGAATCAAGATCCCGGCTACCGGCCTGGACGAGGCTAGTCGGATGTCCTCCGTTGGTGGAGGAGACACCATCGCACAGTGGCCGGAGGAGACTAGATTTATGATTGATCAACGATTGATTCAGTGGAGATGGAAGACAGCCGTGTTCGTTGTTCCAATGCTCTTCATGATCGCTGAGCAAGCGGACGCCGACATCGTGACACAATTTGGTCCTTCGGGGCTGAACTCAGGCAACGTATCCAATCTGCTCAATCAGGTTGGTATCGGAAGTACGAATAGCGCCTCAGAAACGACTGCGTTGACGTTCGAAGTTCCTGGGGCACCCGGTTCAAACACGAACCTTACATTTACCTTTGTGGCAAACACAGGGGCTTTTCTGTATACGTTCGGTTTCTTTGATGCAAGTGTCCCCACTGCGAACCCTGTGACGGAGAAGCAGCTCTGGGCGACTCAGGCATTGTCGAGTGCAGTGCAGGTGTTCGACGATCGGGTTGACAATCCCATCGTTTCGAGAAGCTTTACCGTCGCGGCGGGAACGACGCTCGGGTTCTTTCTGATCCCGAATAATACCCTAGCGAATTTCCAGGCGAATCCTGGTGCATTCTATCCCTCGCAGACCAGCGACAATCTATTACGGTCCCCTTTGTTTTCGATCACCGATGCGAATCCAGGGGAACTTGATCAGATGCTGTCATTTGTCGGGAATGGGGTGACGCTATTCACGTTTGAGGACCTGACACGCACAGGTTCCTCGGATCAGGATTTTGTCGATCTGGCCTTTACCATTGATGCCGAACTGATTCCTTCGGTCGTTCCCGAGCCCACAACGATCGTCAACGGTCTGTTCGGGATTGCGTTAATCATGGCCGGTTGGACCAGATTCGGACGACGGCGCAAGCCGCTCCAGGACCTTTCCGCCGCGTAATGAATTGAGTGGGCCTCGCGCGGCACACCGGGCCTCGCGTTCGTGCCGCTGGCCCCCTCACCCGGCCTTGCGGCCACCCTCTCCCCCGGTGTGGGGGAGAGGGGTTGGGAGGACGGGAGGCTTAGACTTTCTTGGCGATGTTCACGTAGGTGTGGACGTGAGGAGCGCCGCGGAAGTGCCAGACGAAGGTGGGGCCTTCGAGGCGCCAGATGTCCCATTCGCTGTCGTCGCCGAGGTCGCCTTCCTTGTAGAAGGCCATGTGCAGGGCGTCGAGGCCGCCGCCGGCTTCGATGATGGACATGGCTTCCTCGACGTCTTCGGAGCGGTACGGGTCGAGGAGGACGCGGATGACGGACTGGACCAGTTCTTTCTGATCGCTGGACAGTTCGCAGAGGCAGATGCCGGGGAAGGTGCCGCCTTCGCCCTGGAGTAAGACGTCAGTTTCGCGAGGGGCCTTCTCGACGAGGGCGAGCTCGCGTTGTTTGCCGTCGAGGGCGCCGAAGACTTGGTTGGCCTTGACGGTCTGGTAGTAGAAAACGTTGCCGGGCAGGCCCTTCTTGGCGTCCCCTTCGCCGTGGCCGTAGACGATCGGGCCGCCGAAGGCCGCGCCGGGGTTGCTGTTGCCGTCGGCGCGGAGGGTCAGGTGGCGTCCGGTCATCTCGAATTCGAACTGATCGGAGCCAGGCTTGCCGAAGAGGGCAATGTGGTATTCCTCAAAGCCGCCGGAGTCCTGATCCATCTGGATGCGGAAGCGGTCGTAGCCTTCGGGGCTGGTGACGCCTCGGACGATGTCTTCGACGAGCATCTGCTGCTCGGTGTCGAGCTGGCCGATGGTCGGGTCGGTGATGGCCCAGTTGGCGCTGATCCGGGTGCGAAGCGGATGATCGTAGGGGAAGCAGAGGACCTCACGCTGCTCGGGCTTGAGCGATTCGAAGAGCCGAGCGGCGGCGGTTTCGGCCGCGCTGCTCTGGCTCGGCCCGTCGCCGATGAAGGCGGCGTGTGCATTGACCAGCGGGGCCAGGCCGCTGAGGGCGGCCGCACCGCCGACGGTGCGGACAAACTGGCGACGAGAAACCGAATCAGGGCGGGCGTCGTTGCGGTTGTCCTGAGACATCAGGGATGGCCTCCGCGCGGTTGAGGAAAGTCGATCGGATCGCCCGGCGCGACCCCACGCCGGAACGTTGACTCTATCACGCGGGAATTCCCGGTGTAAGCAAGAACCGGCCCCGTTGTTGAACAAAGCGGCTCGGCCGATCGCACGGGTTGAGCCGGTCGGAGCCGGAGGGATAAGATGATCGAGTGCCCTTTCCCGAGGATCGATCGGGAGGATGGGTTCCTCTCCGCCCCTTTGACGATTCAGACTGAACCGAGAACGGAGGTCCCCCAATGGCCACGGCGACCGAGGCCCGACCGACGCTCAATCGCTCCTTTCAGACGAAGCTCCTGATCAACGGTCAGTGGCGTGACAGCCTCAGCGGCAAGACCTTCGAGACGATCAACCCGGCGACTGAGGAGGTCATCGCCCAGGTGGCCGAGGGGGACGCCGCGGATATTGATCTGGCGGTCAAGGCTGCTCGGAAGGCGTTCGACACTGGCCCCTGGCGGACGATGGACGCCCGGGATCGGGGCCGGCTCCTCAATAAGCTTGCCGACCTGATGGAGTCGCAGATCGACGAGCTGGCGGCGCTGGAGTCGCTCGACAACGGCAAACCGCTCAGCGAGGCGAGGAATGGCGACCTGCCCTTGGTGGTTGATTGCCTGCGGTATTACGCGGGCTGGGCCGACAAGATTCACGGGCAGACGATCCCGATTCGAGGGAACTTCTTCAGCTACACGAGGAAAGAGCCGGTCGGGGTCGCGGGGCAGATCATCCCGTGGAACTTCCCGATGCTGATGGTCGCCTGGAAGTGGGGACCGGCGCTGGCGGCCGGATGCACGATCGTGATGAAGCCGGCCGAGCAGACCCCCCTGTCCTGCCTCCGCATGGGCGAGCTGGCGATGGAGGCGGGGTTTCCGGAAGGGGTGATCAACATCGTCCCCGGATTTGGGCCGGGGGCAGGATCGGCCTTGGTCGATCATCCGGGGGTCGATAAGGTCGCGTTTACGGGATCGACCGAGGTCGGCAAGCTGATCATGCGGAATGCGTCGAACACCCTGAAGCGGGTGACGCTGGAACTGGGGGGCAAGAGCCCGAACATCGTGTTTGCCGATGCCGACCTGGAGAAGGCGGTCGATGGTGCGATGCTCGGCCTGTACCTGAACCAGGGGCAATGCTGCTGCGCGGGCAGCCGGCTGTTCGTACAGGAATCGGTCTATGACGAGATGGTCGAACGTCTGGCCGACAAGAGCAGCGCCCGCCGGCTCGGTGATCCGTTCGACCCGGAGACCGAGCAGGGGCCGCAGGTCGATCGCGAGCAGTTCGACAAGATCCTCGGCTACATCGAGAAAGGCAAGGAGCAAGGGGCCCGCTGCGTGGCTGGCGGCGAGCGGTTCGGCGAGAAGGGGTATTTCATCAAGCCGACCGTGTTCGCCGATGTGAAGGACGACATGGCGATCGCCACCGACGAGATCTTCGGGCCGGTCATGCAGGTCCTGAAGTTCCGGGAGATCGACGAGGTCGTCGAGCGGGCCAACACGACCGATTACGGCCTGGCCGCGGCGGTCTGGACGCGAGACATCGGCAAGGCACACGCCATCGCCAACCGCGTGCGGGCCGGGACGGTCTGGGTCAATTGCTACGATGTGTTCGATGCCGCCGCGCCGTTCGGCGGGTTCAAGGCGAGTGGCATTGGCCGGGAACTGGGCGAAAAGGCGCTCGACAATTACATCGAGCAGAAGACGGTGACGGTGTCGCTCGATTGAGGATGCTTGAAAACGTTCTTCTCGATCCCCTCCTCTCGCTCTGTTCCTGGTGGGAGGAGGGGGACGCTTGGGCTGTTCGAGCGTGCCTCTCGCGGTGTGTTTGACCTGGCGGAGGCCCCTTCACCCGGCCTTCGGCCACCGGCTCCCCCACGAGCGGGGGGAGGGCTGAGGGGCCGGTGGTGTTTTGTGGAGGAGAGGGTTGAGGGGTTGGGGCGGTCTACGAATTTCTCCCGTCGGTTCCGAACAGGGCCTTGATCGGAGTGGAGCCGGGGGTGGCCTCGACGAAGCCCCGGATCAGGACCATGACCGGCAAGGCGGTGACGAACCCGAGCGGACCCCAGAGGAAGCCGAAGAAGAGAACACCGACGAGAACCGCCAGCGGGTCGATCGAAATGGCGTCGCCGTAGAGCATCGGCAGGATGACGTAGCTTTCCAGGGTCTGGAGCAGGATGTAGACGCCCAGCATCACCAGAGGAGGCCAGAACGCCTGGGTGGTGATCGCGGCCACGATCACCAGCATCGTGCCGGCGATCAGGGCTCCGAAATAAGGGATCAGAACAAGCAGGCCGGTCATCAGGCCCCAGAGTCCCCACTGGGGAAGACCGATCAACCAGCTTATGAGGGTGATTGTGACCGCGTAGCCGGTTGCAACGAGTAGGACGCAGCCGACCCAGCCGCTAATCGACTGGCCCATGCGCTCGAGGTCCTTCCCCTTCAACTCCATGCCCAAGGCCCTGCCGGCCTGAATGATCCGCTCCGACCAAAGGCCTCGGGTGTAGAGGATGTAGAGGATCAGGAACAGGAAGACGACGACCTGGCCCAGCACGCCAAGGACTCCACCGACGCTGTGGAGAAGCCACTGGCCAATCGCTCCGGCATTCTCTCGGATCTTTTGGGTCCAGTACTGCTGCGAGGTGAATTGAGTACCTGACTCCGAGCTGGAGGATTCTGCGGAGCCGGCGTTGGTGTTCGGTTCCGAATCCGCCGAAGGTCGAGAGGGGTCCTCGTTGGAAGCGTCCTCGCTGAACTGCTCCTCGGCCGCGCCGCCAGTGATCACTTCCGGTTCGGTCAGAGCGCCAAGGGCCGGGACATCTTTCAAGGTGCCGGTGACCCTGGAGGCAAGCTGGCTGAACTGCTCGAAGTAGCGGTCGGAGTTCCGCACGACTTGACCGGCCTGGGCGACCACCAGGCCGACGGCACCCAGGAAGATCAAGGCGATGAGCGCCGTGCAGAGGATACTGGCCGCACCCCGGCCCAGACCTCGGCGTTCGATCCATTGGGCGACCGGGTGCAAGGCGATGGCGAAGACGAGGGCGAGGATCAAGGGGATGATCAGGCCCGTGATCTGGGTGCTAGCGGCCAGGACAAGCACGGTGGCGATGATGACCAGAGCCACCGTCCGCACCCAGGCCTCGCGGTCGAGTTGGACCTGGGGAGTCTTGGGGGGTGAGTCGGTGGTGGAGCGGGGCATGATGAGATCACCTCGGGGACGTCGGATCAGCCGAAGAGAGGCCGATGGATCGAAGGATCGATCCATCGAACCCGCACTTCCTCATGACTGATCGGGGTGCAATCCCGGTGCCAGAGGTGATCTGGAGGGGGTGCGTCAGAGCTGGAGCCAGCTCGGTAGCTCGTTGTGGGCCGGCAGGCGGATGAGGCTGACGCTGAGCATGTCGGGCAGCTCGGAGACGGCCTTGAGGGCGGCCTCGTCGGGGACGGCGTCGAGGTTGACGACGCCGATGGCCTCGCCCCCCTGGGTCTCGCGGCCGACGTTCATCTGGGCGATGTTCACGCCTCGCTTGCCGAACTCGGTACCGATGGCGCCGATCAGGCCGGGGCGGTCGTTGTGGGTGAAGATGAACAGGGTGCCGTCGAGGTGGGCATCGAGCCGATAGGGGCCGAGCCGGACGAGGCGGAGGAATTCGCGGCCGAAGGTGGTGCCGGAGGCGACGTAGGTTTTCCGGTCGGTCACGACCTCGCTCTGGATCATTGAGGCGAAGTCGCCGGGCTCGGTCGATTTCTCCTCGGTCAGGGTGATGCCGCGTTCCTTCAGGCGGGCCTCGGCGTTGACGAGGTTGACCTGACCCTGGAGGGCGGTTTCCATCCAGCCGGCGGCGAAGGCGGCGGTGATGAGCCGGGTGTTCTTGGCCGCGACCTCGCCTCGGTAGCGGAGGGTGGCCGATCGGATGATGCCGCGGTCCATCTGGGCGTGGAGCATGCCGAGACGGCGGGCCAGGTCGAGGTACTGGCGGAGGTCTTCCATCTCAGCGCGGTTGAGGGTCGCCATGTTGACGGCGAAGCGGACCTGACCGCGGGCGAGGAAATCGGCCAGGAGGCGGGCGGCCTCCTCAGCGACGGCGACCTGGGCTTCCTCGGTCGAGGCGCCGAGGTGTGGGGTGACGACCACTTTCGGGTGGTTGACCAGGGGGTGATCGGCCGGGGGAGGCTCGGGATCGAAGACGTCGACGGCGGCCCCGGCGACGTGGCCGGAGTCGAGGGCGGCTTTCAACGCCTCGGGATCAATCAGGCCGCCTCGGGCGCAGTTGATGATCCGGACACCGGGGCGCATCTGCTTGAGTGTTTCGGCGTTGATGAGGTTGCGGGTGTCGGCGGTCAGGGGGGTGTGCAGGGTGATGTAGTCGCACTGGCCCCAGAGGTCGTGCAGGTGCGGGACGCTTTCGATGCCCAGCTCGGTGGCACGTTCAGCGGAGAGGAAGGGGTCGAAGCCGATGACCCGCATCGAGAAGCCGAGGGCCTGTTTGGCGACGGTCTGGCCGACGCGGCCCATGCCGATAATGCCGAGGGTCTTGCCTTCGAGCTGTCGTCCGGTGAGCTTGTTGCGATCCCAGCGGCCGGCCTTGAGGCTTTCGTTGGCCTGCGGCACGTTGCGGGCGAGCGAGAGGATGAGGGCCATCGTGTGCTCAGCCGTTGAGACGGTGTTGCCGCCCGGCGTGTTCATCACGACGATGCCGTTCTGGGTCGCGGCCGGGACGTCGATGTTGTCGACGCCGACGCCGGCGCGGGCGATGGCCTTCAGGCGGGTCTGGCCTTGCAGGACGTCGGCCGTGACCTGTGTTCCCGAGCGGACGACCAGGGCATCGGACTCGGCCAGGGCGGCCTTCAGGCCGGGCACGTCCTTGGCCAGTTCGGTTCGAACGATGACCTCGAAGTCGGGTTCGGCCCTGAGCAGGGCAAGACCTTCTTCAGAGACTTTGTCGGTGACCAGTACGCGATAGGGCACGTCGATCAGGCTCCACTTGCGATCGTTTTGAAGGGAATCAATGGTCCGGTGGCGGGGATCGCATCGCCACCTGAGGAGATGCGATCGAAGCTCCTCCTCTCCTGACGCGGAGAGGAGGAGCAAAGATTCAACGGGGGACTCAGGCCGCGCCGACCGGGCTTCCCTGGCCGATGAGGGCCCGCTGGGCGGCGGAGACGCCGGCACCGGGCTCGAAGTCGTGGCCGAGCTGGGCGAGGACCATTTCGAGGGCGGCCAGAGCGCCGACAACGTCGACCTCGTCGTTGTAGCCCATGTGGCCGATCCGGACGATCTTGCCCTTGAGCTTGTCCTGACCGCCGACGACGGTGATGCCGAATCGCTCGTCGAGCTTCTTGCGGATGTCGGTGTCTTTCATGCCCTCGGGGACGACGAAGGCGGTGAGCCCCTCGGCGGGCCGGGCGCTGAAGAGTTCGAGGCCGAGGGCCTTGACGCCGGCCTGGCAGGCCTCGCTCATGGCCTTGTGGCGGGCCCAGACGTTCTCGATTCCCTCGGCTCGGATCATGCTGAGGGACTTGTTGAGGCCGAAGATCAGGGTGTGAGCCGGGGTGTAGGGCGTATCCCAGTCGGCCAGCTTCTTCTTCGCGGCCTTGAGGCCGAAGTAGAAGGCTTTCGGCTCGAAGGTGTCGATGACGGCCCAGGCCTTCGGGCTGACGGTGACGAACGCCAGGCCGGGGGGAAGCATCAGGGCCTTTTGAGAGCCGACGCAGAGGAAGTCGATCTTCCAGGCGTCGACGTGGCACTCCATCGCACCGACGCCGGAGATGCCGTCGACGGCGAACAGCGCGTCGGTCTCGGCGACGATCTTGCCGATGGCCTCGATCGGGTGGCCGGTGCCGGTGGAAGTCTCGCTGAGGGTCCCCATGACGACAGCGATGTCGGAGCGCCCTTTGAGGGCCTCGGCCACGCGGTCGGGGTCGACGGGCTGACCCCATTCGAAGTCGAGCAGCTCGAACGGGATGCCGTGGGCCTGGCAGACCTTTGACCATCGCAGGCCGAACCATCCGGCGTTGAGGACCAGGGCCTTCTTGCCGGGCGGGACGGCGTGCAGCGCGGCGGCTTCCATCGCTCCGGTGCCGGTGGCAGCAAGGATTGCGACGTCGTTGGAGGTTTTCAGGATCTCCTGGAGACCTTCGACCGCTTGTTTGATTCCCTCTTTGGTGCGTGGGTCTCGGGAGTGGATGACCGGCTTGGCCATCTCCAGCATGACTTCTTCGGGGACCGGAGCGGGGCCGGGGGCCATGAGGCGCGGCTTGCGCATCGTACAGGTTCCTTGTTGAATCGCGCTCGTGCGTTGGCGGGCACGTTGGGGCGGGGAGACAACTAGTTTACTCAACTCGACCCGGGTTCGGGGAGAGATGTTCGGGAGAAGCGACGATCGGAGGGGCAATCGACCGACGCGCGATCAGTGCCCCTGGCCGTAAACCGTGCCGGGGTCGAAGACGGGAGCGCCGATGGTTTCGAGCTGTCCGTCGGGCGAGACCTTGCGGAAGAAGCAGGAACGATAGCCCTCGTGACAGGCGCCGCCGACCTGCCGGGCGCGGATCAGGAGGACGTCGGCGTCGCAGTCGATCCGGATCTCCTCGACGTGCTGCACATGGCCGGAGCTTCCGCCTTTGTGCCAGGCCTGGCCTCGGGATCGGGAGTAGAAGTGGGTCTGGCCGGTTTCGAGGGTGCGAAGGATGGCGGGGCGGTCCATCCAGGCCATCATGAGGACGTCGCCCGATTCGGCATCCTGGACAATGGCCGGGATGAGGCCGTCGGCGGTCCACTTCAGGGCGTTGAGGAATGCGGGTTCGGTCGGAGAGAAGGTCACGTCAATCGTCCCGGGGCTGGAGAGGGAGGTCGACGCCGGCGGGAGGGGCGTCGAGCGGGTCGATTCCGAGGCGGCGGCGGAGGCGATCGAAGTCGTAGCCGAGGTATAGCTCGCGAGATCGGGGGCGTCGGGCCAGTTGCTCTCGGACGAGGATGACGCCGGAGAGCTTGGCCCGCATCACGTCATCTCCTTCGGCGATGAGGCGAGCGGCGTCGAGTGGGGAGCGCTGAGGAGGGCCTTCGTCATCTCCGAGACCCGCGCCGAGGCCGATTCGGGGGACGTTGACCCATCGTGTTTCGAAGTAGGCGGCGATGGCGTCGGCCTGGAGGCGTTTCCGGGCGTCGATCGCAAGTCCTTCGGGGAGGCGGACGGTGGCCACGGCGGCGTCGAGCATGGCCAGGGGTAACGGGGAGATGGTGCGGTCGAATTCGAGGCCGCGGCCGAGGCGGCCTTCGATGGTGCGCTCGACCTCCTCGATCGCCCCGCGCTGGAGGCTGGAGCAGCGGAGGACGCCCTCGTTGAGGATGACGACGGCGCGGACGATCGGCAGCTCAGAGGCGGCCGGCTCGGGATCGGCGGGAGGCATCGGGCGGTCGAGCCACTCGACGATCCGGGCGCCGGGCGCCATCGGTTGGAAGGTCATCGGGTCGACGGGCATGGGCATGACCCGGACGGCCCCGGCGGCCTCGTCGGCGTCGAACGGGGGGGGAGCGTCGTCGGGCCAGGGAAGCTCGAAGGCGTAGTTCAGGTCGTCGGCCCGAGGCTCGGCCCCGGCGCCGTGGCGGAGGATCTCGGCCAGGGCCCACGACTCGGCGGCGCGGTCGGGATCGGACGAGGCGGTCAGGTGGACAAGGTAGTCGAGGGCGTCGATTGCCTCCTCATTCCGACCGAGCCAGGCGAGGCAGAGGGCGCGGTTGGACCAGGCGGCGGCGTCGGTCGGCTCGTCCTCGGAGAGTTCCTCGAAGGCGTCGAGGGCGTCGGCGAGGTTGGCGAGGTTGCGGGAGCGGAAGGTCTCGTCCCAACGCCTTCGGGATTCCTCGTCGGCGGGGTTTTCGAGTCGTCGGGGCTTGCGGGCGACCTCGGGCAGTTCGTCGGAATCGGCGAGGCGGTCAAGGGCCTCGCCCGCGGCGCGGTCGCCGGGTTTGAGACGCATGGCCTGCTGCCAGCAGGCCCAACTCGCCAGCGGGCGCTGGAGCTGGAGCTGCCGCCAGCCTTCGTGGACGAGCGACAGGGCGGCCTCGGCGGCCTGGGGGGGGAGGTCGGAAGCCATCACTCAAGTCGCCTCGGGTCGGGTTGGCCGACCTCAATGGTGCTTCAGATATCCGAAGCACATTGTCTCGAACGTCAATTCGTCAGGGCGAGTGGGTTTCGGGACCCCAGCGAGCTCGACTCGACGGTTCCTGGCCATTCGCCGAGTAGGTCCCAGGATTGGGGTGGCCCCGGTTGCGCACTCGCCAACCAGAGTTGCAGGGCGACAAGCGGTCTCGGTTCGTCCTCTCGCAGCCTCTTGCGGCTGCGCCGCCCCAGTTGGCGAGTAGCCGGGCCCACCCAGGAGCCTTGTTCAAAACTCGGAAATACTCCTGGGGTGCTACATGGGGAGACACACGATCGGGCTTACTGGCCCGGCAGGATGATCTTGCGCTCGCCCCCCTGCCCCGAAGACGCGGGAGCGTCCGGGGTCCAGACGCCTGCTCCCCCGCCGGTGCCGCTCGAGCCTCCGGGGGTCCAGATCGAAGGCCGGGAGGCGGAGACGCCGAGGGCGCCCGAGGCGGTGGTGACGCGGGGGCCGTAGCGGGAGATCAGGGACATGAGCGGTCGGCTGTCGAGCATGACCTGATCGGGCTGGTCGGGGTGGGGGACCATCTGCATCAGGCCCATGTCGAGCAGGTTCGAGACGACCGTCTGGCTGGCGGTGCGGTCTTCGCGGTAGCGGTCGAGGATGACGGCCAGCTCGGGGACCCATTGCTCGGGGGGCTCGTTCCGGGCTTGGATGCGAAGGGCGAGGAAGTCCCACCGGGGGGCGTTTGCGGCGCGGTGGGCGGCGGGTTCGTCGCGGCGGGCCTGCTCGATCCAGGCGAGGGCGGCCGCGAAGTCGCTGCGGGTCGCGGTGAGGTTGGCCAGATCGCCGAAGACGGCGTAACGCTCGGTGGGAGCTTTGGCTTCGAGCAGGTTCGGCCGGTTGACCAGGGCCTGAGCGGCTTGCTCCAACGCGCGGTGCTGGCCGAAGCTCCGGCTGCGGAGGAAAAGAGTCCAGAGGCGGTCGTCGGAAAGCTGGGCGGTCGGGATGCGGAAAAGCCGGGCCAGGTGGGTCCGCTCGATGTCGACGGTCGCCGGGTCGGGGGTCGGCTCGCCGGGGATGCCCAACTCGGCTCGGAGGGCGGGCAGGTCGAGGTTCGGATTGACCCGGCCGGCGTCGAGCTGGCAGAAGGAGGCGCGAAGGGGGATCTGGGCGTTGCCGTCCTTGATTGCCTGGCGAGGGGTCCGACCGCCGAGCCCCGGCAAGGGAGTCTCGGGCCAGACCTCGCGGATCACCCGGGCCTGCTCCTCGCGCTGAATGCGGCGGGTCTCCTCAGGGTCGAGCCCTTCGGGGACGGCCCATTCGGTGCGCATGGCGAGGGAGACGCGAGCCACCTTCTCCAGGACGTCGGTGCGTGGCTGTGCCGGTGGGATGTTCTCCGCTGCGAGGGTGATGAACTGCTCTCGAAAATCATCGAATTGCTTGCCGACGTCGAAGCCGTCGAGCATGACGCTCTCTTGCCCGATGATCGCCCGGCCGACGACGCGGGCCATCTCGGAGGGGGTCATGCCGGTCCGGGCTTCGGGCCGAGGGCGATCGAGCAGGGTGAAGGCCTCGACCTCCTCGGCTTCGGGGTCGTCCGGGTCGAGGACGCCGGCGCCTTCGGAGACGATGGTCCTGTCGTTCTGCTCGGCGTTCTTGAGGGCCTGGATCAAGGCGTCTCGGTTGTTCAAAGGCCAGGTCAGGCGGACGTGCTCGATGAGATCGTCGTCGCCGATCGGCTCAATCTGCTGGCAGAGGGCTTCGAGGTCGACGGCCTCGGCGGTCGGGCCGGTGAACTTCGCGTAGCGGCGGAAGGCGGCGATGGCCCCGGTATCGTCGGCCATCCAGAGGCGGCAAAGGCCGAGGTTGCGGTCGGCCTCGGCAACGCCGTCGGCCGAGAGGGTTTCGAACCCGGCGGCGGCCTGGCCCCAGAGGGCCTCGTCGGCGGCTTGCAGCGCGGCCTCGAACCGCTTGTGCGCCTCGGGATCGAGCCCCGGAGGAGTGGTCATCAGGTCGTACGGATTTTTTAGCCAGGCCGAGACGCCGGGGTCGGTCATCAGGGATCGCAGGGCGGGCTGGGCGATCGGGTCGTCCTCGGCATCGGCGGCGGTCCCGATTTCGAGGTGGGCGATGCCGGCGGGGATGCTCCCGGATCGGACGAGCATCACGCCGACCATGCGGAAGACGCCGGCGAACTTGGGGCGGTCTTCCGGCTTCATGGCGGTGAGGGCGGCCTGAAGGTCGGCCGCGGCCGGTTCGGGGCCTTCGGCCATCAGGGTCGATTGCACCCGATGGGCCAGGGCGCCGAGGTGGTCGGGCCTGGCATGAAGGATGGCGTTGACCGCCTCTCGGGCGGGCTCGGGCTCGTCGCGACGCTCGTGGACGATGGCCTTTTGCATGAGGAGCCAGAAGGCCCCTTTGGCCTTGCCCGCGAGCCCCTCGTCGATGACTTTGAGGGCCTGGTCGAACTGCTCGGAGCGGATCAGGCGCTCGGCGCGCAAGGCCCAATCTTCAGCCTTGTGACAGCACCACTTGTACTTTTCCTGGCTTCCGCACGGGCAGGGAGAATAGGGGTCGACCGCGGCCATGTCCGTCCCGTTGGCTATTGGAATCACTCATGGGAATCTGTTGCGTGGGGAGTCTGCGCGACTCCGGTGCGCACGACTCCCCTTGCTCGGCCCGATCGTCGAGGGCCGATGCCTTGCGTTCAAGGTATCAGAGCCCCCGTAACCGCGCCTACCGCGTGGCCCATCCGTGTTTGGGTCGAGAGGGGAGTCAGGGCGGCGTCTGGAATTCGCGTCGTTCTGGAATAGGGGAGTCGAGCGGGCTGCCGGATGCTCGAATCGAGAGGGGTTGGGGGGCGGTGATGGGGACTCTTGGGAATCGCCGATGGCTGGGGGACTGTCAACCATCGCCGGAGAAGCTAAGATCAGAAGGACTATTGACACACGACGATGCAGGATTTTCGAAGCCCCAGGCCGAAAATCCTATTCCTCCTGGTTCTTGATTCGAGCGTCTCCATGTTGAACAAGCGCGAGCTGATCAAGCAGGTCCTCAACCCCTTGCTGACGTGGTCGAAGCTGGATCAGCCCAGTCCCGGATTCAGCGTTATTCTGGGGGTTCCGTGGGACCTCCGCCACCTGCTCGCGGTCAACTTGCGGTTTGTCAGTCAGCAGAAGCGTGATGATCTGGTCGGGGTGCATGTGGTGTTCGACCGGATCGAGCAGCCGGGAGGCGATGCTTTTGTTGAAGGGATCCGGCGGCGGTTCCCCGAGTTGCCGCTCGACATGCAGTTTCTCGCGCCGATTTCGGGCCGGATCACCCAGAAGGTCAATCAGTCGAAATTCTACTCGGCGATGAACTGGACCCGAGGGCTGGCCGCCTGCCGAAGCCGTTACGCGATCCTGCACGATTTCGACCTATATCCGATTGACCCCCTCTATTTCGCCACGATGTACGAGACCTTGAAGGCCAACCAGTGGCGTTTCGGCGGATACGAGACGGCTCGCTTCGATGGGTTGACGCCCGATGACCTGATCTTCGGGAGCTGGAACCTCGCGCTCGATGCGCAGTGGGTCCGTTCGCAGTATCGGCCGACCGACTGTTACCACAAGGTGGCGATGGTCAACGGTCGCCTGGTGGACCTCGACCCGTTCTCGTACATCCAGACGCTTTCGCCCGAGCGAGGCGTGGTGCCGAGTCTCGGGCCGGACGCGTTCGCCCATGTGAAGAACCTGTGCAGCACCTTTCTCCGGTTCAACGGGGGCCAGAAGGTCGATCTCGCCTGGCGGCTGCATTACCTCTGGTATCTCGAAAGCCTGTCGGAACACCCCGAGCGGCTGGAGGAGGCGACCCGGGCGATGCAGGAGGCTCGGTCGTCTCTGCTGACGGTCGCCGGGCAATCGGTCGATTTCCAGGGGACGCACGTGACCTGTAGCAACGTCCTGGAGAAAGACCTGTTGATGCTGGAACAAAACCTTTACGGGGGGATGCGTCCCGAGGTTTCGGCCTACATCGACGAGTTTCGGGCCTTCCTGACCCGGATGGACGAAACGGCGAGCCAGGCCGCGACCTCGTAACACAAAGGCTTTCGGGAGCAGTGATTGGAGAGGGCGGAAGCCTTCCATTCTTTCTTTCGTCCCCTCCTTCTCGAAGCCTGCTTTCGGTCGAGGGCCACACCGATGGCTGATCCACCGAGCGATCCCCCAGGCCACAGCGAATTGACGGTTCGGGGATGGATGCGGCGGATTGTTGTGATCGCCCTCGTCCTGGCGCCGATTACCTGGCTGTATCGAGCGGTGAATTCGGCACGAGAAGCGGCCCGGCGATCGCAATGCGTCGGGGTGCTCAGCCAACTTAGCCTTGCGTTGGCGAATTACGAGAGTGCATACGGGACGTTGCCTCCGGCCGTCGTGCCTGGCCCCGACGGGAGCCCCTGGCATAGCTGGCGGGTGCTCGTTCTGCCGTACATGGAGGGGCATGCGCTTTACGCCTCGTATCGGTTCGATGAACCGTGGGACGGGCCGAACAACCGCCGGCTCATCGATCAAATGCCGTCGATTTTCGAGTGTCCGACCGATCAGGCGAAGCAAGGCGGATCGACCCGATTCACGAGCGTCGTCGCCCTCGTCGGGCCGGGGACCTGCTTCCCGCCCGATCGGGCGGCGAACACGAGGGAATTCGACGGGGTGCGGGATCAAACCGTCCTGCTGGTCGAGCTGGGGGAGAGTGAGATTCCCTGGACCGCGCCGGTGGATCTGGACCTCGACACGTTCCGCGATCAGGCGGCTCGGGGGGAAGGTTCTCCCCACCCAAATCTCCGGAATGTGCAGTATGCCGACTTTCGCGTCAGAAAGCTCTCGCTTCCGGTCGAGCCAGACACGTTGCGGAGACTCTGTCCGCCCCCGACTTCGACTCCCCAGGGCTTGCCCGCTCAGGGATCAGTCGAGGGGTAGGAACCCGCGAATCAGGTCCCAGAGGCCGGGCGCACGCTCCTGCAGGACCATCCGGGCGTAGAGTGATCCGAAAGCGATCACCCAGGCCAGGGCGAGCCACGATCGCCAGTCGATCCGGGGGGAGCTGAGTTCGATCGGGCCATCAGAGCGGGGCATGGGGAGACTCCGCGCGATGCATCCGCGACCACCAGCGGCGGGTGGCCTGGTAGACGCGGTCGGGCGTGAGGCCGGTCATGCAGGGGTGATCGGCCAGCGGGCAGACCTTGCGGTGGCAGGGGTTGCAGGGGACATCGTGCCGCAGGACGAGGCTCCGGCGCGACCAGGGACGCCACTGGCCGACCCGGTTTGTGCCGCTGAACAGGACGACCGAGGGCACCCCCGCACAGGCGGCCAGGTGGGCCGGGCCGCTGTCGGAGCCGAGGAACAGGTCGGCCCGTTCCAGAAGGGCGGTGGTTTCGGTCACGGCCAGACGGCCGGTCCAGTCGCGGAGGGCATCGTGGGGGGTGAGCCGGGCGGCAAGCTCGGCGTCGTCGGGGCCACCGACGATGAGCACGCGCCAGCCGTCGCGGAGGAACCGGGCAAGCAGGGAGTCCCAGTGCTCGATCGGCCAGCGCTTGGCGGGCGTCCCGGCACCGAGATGCACGGCGAGCAACGGGGCCGAGGCTCCAAACCGCCCGGCGTGCAGCCAGTCGGCCTCGGAGCCGTTCGAGGGATCGTTGGGAGCGGTGTCGAGGTTGTTCCCGCGGCCGAGCCGAGCGGAGCGGACCCCCTCACCCGGCCTTCGGCCACCCTCTCCCCCGCGAGCGGGGGAGAGGGTTGGGAGAGGGTGAACCTCGATGTGGGTTTCTGAATCCGGATCGCAGACCAAGTCCTCGTCGATCAGGCTGCTTGAAGTGCCGGGGCCGACGATCACTAGTTCCGCCGAGGCCTTGCGCACGGATCGTCGCATCGATCGGGTCGAGCCAGGAGCGGGCGATTCCCAGGCATCGGCGAGCATCCGGGCAACCCGGGAGCGGTCGCGGTCGGAGACGTAGACCGAGACGCGGGCCGAAACGGGCCGGTCGTCTCCTGCGGCGTGAGGCAAGGCGATCGCGTCGAGCAAGGCCAGGCGGGAACGGACCTCGTGACGGCCGGGGACCCAGTCGGCCAGGTCGGTCAAGAGGAAGCCGCCGCCTCCCATCGCCCAGCCGACCCGACGCGGGATGCCGGCCAATGCCAGGACGAGCACCGAGAGCACATCGCCCCGGACGTCGATGCCAAGGTCATACCCTTTGCCGCGGATCATCCGAGCGATTGACCAAACGGCCGAAGCCAGTGCCCAGCGGCCCGGCTGACGCTCGAACCAGTTGCGATCGGCAAGGAGGACCCGATCGACGAGGGGGTCGGCTTCGAAGACGGCTCGATTGCTCGGCGAGGCGAGCACGTCGATCGCCGCGTCGGGAGCGTGCGCTTTGAGCCTCGGAAAAAGCGGGCTGGAGAGGACCGAGTCCCCTAGATGATCGAGCTGCACGACCAGGATTCGACGTGGCTCGGACCAGGCTGGGATCGGCCGAACGACGCGCCAGAGGCGCATCGCGAGCCCCCCCACGGCATCCAATGTGCCGACCAGGACGCGCCAGCGCCACTTGCTGTAGCGATAGCGACGCACCGGCACGGGGCTCGGCGCCCGATCATCCTGTCGGGGCGATTTCGTCATAAACCTCCGCCGTCCTTCGGGCCACGGTTGCCCAGAGGTACCGCCGATGGACAACTTCGGCAAGCTCAGTTCTGCCCCGACCGGCCTCCCATGCCTCGGTCAAGGCCTTGGAAATCTCCTGGATCCTGTCTGGTCGGGCATAGAATGCCCAGTTTCCGAAATATTCGCGGGTGCACCCGAAGGGGGTGATGACGATGGCGCAGCCGGCCAGGGCGGCTTCAAGCGCCGCCAGGCCGGGCGTCTCGAACCAGCTTGGCAGGGCGAAGACCCGAGCTGCCGCGAAGGCCGAGGCGAGCAGGGGGTCATCGGCGTCCATCCGAGGCACCCAGGTCACAGAGGCGAGTGGCACCCCCCTGCACTGCTCGGCGTACGATTCGCTCCCTGGCACCGGATCGCCCACGACAACCAGGGGCAAGCGGGTTTTCTCGCAAGCCTTCACCAACCCGAGGACGTTCTTTCTCGGTTCGATGCGACCGGCATAGAGGACGAACTCGTCGAGCCCGATGAGCGCCCGAAACGGTTCCGGATTGGCTCCGAGCACGGTCGGTTCGACACCGTTGGGCACGACCCGAAGCTTCCGCCGGTCGAGTCCGAAGAGGCGGGCCAGTTGCTCGCCTTCGGCCTCGGAGTTTGGCAAGACGGCATCCGATCGCCGGAACAACTCCTTCCGCCATCCCGGCACACGAGGAACGGCCCGTCTCACCCCCCATGCCGCCAGCGCACTTGCCGCCTTGAGGCGACTTCCGGCCAGGGCGGCCAGCGCCGAGGGCTCGAACCAGCAGATCGGTGAGAGGACGACGGGCACTCCTCGCGACTGGGCGACCTTCGCCAGCTCCAGCCCTTCGCGGCTCATGCCGAACAGATGCAAGATCCGGGCCTTCTCCAGCCGATCGGCCCAGGGGTTCATCGGCCGGACGAGAACGCCGAGGGCGTCAAGATGTCTGGCCGTTCTTGCGAGTTGGACCTCTCCTCCGCCAGGAGACTGAAACGCATGGGAGGGCGCGTGCAGGAGGACCGCGCCGGATTCGATCGGGCCGAGTGAGCGATGCCCGAGCCAGTCCATCGACGAGACCTGCGAGGGGCTCCGTCGATCAGCCAGGGTGTTTGCAGGGTCATCGGGTGGTGTCATCGTCTGCCTGAGCAACTCGTTCTTGATCGTACGATGGGTGACTCGATGGTTCGCACTTTACTGCGTCCACCAGTCCGGAAAGGTAAAGGTCCGGAGCTGGCGAAGCCGAACAGTGGCCTCGGGGTGGGTGTCGAGCCAGACGAGTGATTCGCGCAGAAACAGGTCGCGAACGAGCTCACGGAGTTCCGGATTGCCGATCCTGGCCTTGATACAGCCCTCGAAGGTTGCCTGGGGATAGCAGATTGAGACCACGCCGACAACGCCGTTGGAGAGTCCGTTCGGAGGCTTGAGGGTCGTGGAGAGGGTTCGGAGGGCCTCGCGGACGCCGTCCTCGTGGGTTCCTCCCTCGACGGCCCGGCCGTTGTTGATGAAACACCAGAGGGTGTCATCCTTCCAGCTCTGGTAGGCGAAGACCGCTTCGAGCGTCAGAGGGCCGTCCTCGGACGCGATCCGGATCGGCTGGTGCATGATCTGGTAAGGCGCGGACACGGCGTCGAACAGGTCGGCGATCCCTCGATCGGAGACGAACTCGTGTCTCGTGCCTCCGGCCGAAACCGTGAAGCGGACCCCGCGATGGAGCGCGCTGTTCCTCCTCGCAAAGCTTGCGAAGACAGTTGGATCGAGGTCGGTCACCTGGAAAAACTCGGGGTCGGGGGCGAAGCGGAGGGTCGTACGATCTCCTGCGGGCTCGATCGCCTCGACGCTGCGAGACTCGCGCGTCCCCTGGCGGAACTCTAGCCGTTCGGCTCGCGACCCACTGCGAACCTCAATGGACAGGTGCGCGGAGAGCGCCGTCAGGATCGCACCTTCGAAGTGCCGTCCTGGTTCTCCGGTCGGGACCGCTTCAAACGGTGCGATGCGATCGTCCGGCGCGTCTTCGATTGGCACGACCACGTCGGCCTCGACGGCGAAGCCATCATCGCCCGCCTCAATTCCGATTCGAGTCGGATGGCGTTCCAGCAGCAGACTCACGGGGCAGACGAGGTAGTGGATGAGGCCGAAGAGGCCGGCATCACCAACATACATCGAAGGACGCTTCCGGATGGCTTCGATCTGATCCCAGGTCTTCGGGTCGTTGCTTCCCAATGGCCGATCTCCCTCGTGCTGCCGGGCCGATTCGAGGCACAGTACGGACCATTGTGGCCCGATGCGCCAGTGTCTCCTCGGAATACCAGGCCATCAACGGTGACGGGAATCGAAGCGAATGCCGACCGCTGCTTAACCCGTTGATTGCCAGCGATCGCGCACGCGGCGGAGGGTTTTCTTGAGGAGGAGGCTGGGGGAGGAGTCGTCGAGTTCGTCGACGGGGGTGACCGTCTCCCAGTCGATCGCGGATCGGACGGCGGCCTTGAGGCTGAAGGGGCGACGGACGAGCGACGGGGTGGACAGATCGACCCGAGAGGTCGAGCGTTCGAAGGAGAGGCCGTCAAGCTGAAGCGTGCCACGGGGGCGGACCATGGGCAGGCTGGCGACGTGAGCGCCTCGGACAATTTCGAGAGTCAGGGGGTAGGAGTCGCTCCAGTCCTCGAAGGCGACCTCCACCCGGCCGGCACCTCGGGCCGTGACCGACCACCGGCGTCGGCCTCGCCAGGCCCACCAGTGCGAGAACTCGGTCAAGGTGGTACGCCAGAGCAGGTCGTAGCGCTCGATTTCCCGGGCCAGGGCGGCGAGGACTTCCGGAAATCGGGCCAGGCGGCGCTCGGGGTGGCCGTAGACGAAAGCGGGCTCGCCCTGGTCGATCCGGGCGCGGACGACCTCGACGAGGTGGGCGGCGATGCTCGCGCCGTCGTCGCGTCCGGCATCGACGAAGAGGCCTTCACAGATGGGATGGATCGGCACTTGCAGGATGTTTGAGAAGCGATCGCCCCGCCATGGGAAGAAGGGAAGATCATCGTAGCCGATCGAGAAATCGGACGAGTAGCGGTAGCCGAGCCGCTCGATGGCGTCGTCGAGCCCGGGGTTCCATCGTCCTTCGGGGGCGGCGAAGCCGACGGGATCGAACCCGGCGGCGATCAGGCAATCGTGGGCGCGTTCGAGGTTGCGGCGGTTGCTGGCCGGGTCGCGGTAGACGACGTGAAAATGTCCATGAGATTGTGTGTCAACGTGTTTGAGGTCGGTGAGCACGGCTTCGTCGAGGCCGTACGCGGCGGTGCTGACGAAGTGAGTGGTGCAGTCGTCGAGCGGTCGGCGGGCCTCGGCGAAGCGGTGGTAATCGGTCGGAATCGGCTCGTCGAGATCAAGCCGGAGGTTGAAGGCCCCTCGGTAGGGATAGGGGAAGCAAGCAAGGCGAATCCAGAGCCCGCCGAGTCGCGTGACGTCCTCGCGGAGCCGGGCGAGCAAGGCGCGTCGGATGCTCCCCTTGTCGACCACGGCGACGCGCTCCGTGAGGGATACCCCTGCGATCGTCCAGGAGCAAAGCCCGGCTTGAGTGTCGATCAGGGCGGCGAACGGGTCGAACGCCCAGCCGTCGCGGAGTCCGTGAATGTCGATCGCAACCTGACCGACGCCGACGGGGACGCCGAGGGACGACTCCTCGGACTGGCTGTCGAACAGGACGAACCGACCGCGATGCAGGATGATCGGGTGCGGTTCACTGATCGTTTCAAAGGGAATGCCTTCCTGGCGGAGGATTAACTCCAGGCCTGGAGGGGTTTTCCACAGCAAGAGCGGCAGGAGTGGCGGGCCGGTGGCGGCTGCCGTGGCCATCTCCGAGAGTGACACGGATGCAAGGCTCATGATCATGGCCCGCTCCCTTCCTGCGGTCGAGTGGCCGACCAGACGACGAACCGCCGGGTCATCGGAACGCTTCGGAAGGCAACGCATCGACGCTCAAGCGGATCAAGGAGCGACTCGGACTGGATGTTGGTGAACCCGGCGTGTCGGAGCCATCGCCGTATCTGACCAGGCCAGAACCAGCGCTCTCGGACATTCGATCCTGAGGGGTACATCCACCGTCCGCGTCGTTCGTCGATCCGCTTGACCAGGATGGCGGGTAGCCAGGGGCGGACCGGGTCGAGTGAGGCGGCGTTTTTGTCGACGATCACGATCCGGCCGCCTGGGAGAAGCACCCGAGCGGCTTCGCGGAATGTCTCCATGAGGCGATGAGATTCGATATGTTCGAGCACTTCGACGAAGATCACTGCATCGACGGAAGCCTGACACAAGGGCAGGCGTCTGGCCGATGCGCGGGCGACCGGTAGCCCACGGAGGTGGGCGGCCCGAAGCATGCCGACCGAGGGGTCGATGCCAAGAACCCGGGCACCCTGTTCGATCAACCGGGCCGCGAATCGGCCTTTGCCGCAGCCGGCGTCGAGTACAAGGCGATCTTCGAGCGGCCCGAGGTGGCGGAGGATGGCGTCGAGCCGAACATCATCGGCGGCGACTTCGTCCTTGAAGCGGGCCTCCAGGGCGTCGAAACGGCAGGCAACCTCGGCTTCGAACCGGGGGAAGGTTCGGGGGGCTATCGTCACGCCGCCCTCCCCTGGGCTTCGGCCCGGAGAACGAGTTCGCGGTGTTTCCAGTGTCGGACAGCGACCGAGACGCCCGAGAGGGCGCAAAAGACCAGGCCCTCGGCACCGTCTCGGTAGCCCCGCTTTCCGACGTAGAGCTTGGCGAAGGTCCAGAAGGGGCGGACGGTCCAGTCAAAGGTGCGAACAGGCCGACCCCGTCGGACAAATTCGATCGCCTCCAGAGACGTGTACGTGTTCAGTTTGGAGAGGAAAACATTCATGGTGGGAATGGTGCGGTGCAGGAGCGGTTGCGAGAGGGTGCCGTACGAACCGCGGAGGGAGACGGTCTCGTGCACGGTGCCGAACCACCAGCCCCGGCCCCGACGAAAGAGGCGCAAGGGGCGGTCGTCCTGAGTGCCGGAGTAGGAAAACGGACGCCCGAGGATTTCGCTGCGAATCGGCACGCGGTAGCCGTTGTGAGGGGCTTTCTGATCGGCCACGACGCCACGAATCTCGGCGGCAAGGGCCGGGGTGGCGCGTTCGTCGGCGTCGATGGCGAAGACCCAGTCCCCGTTGGCGGCGTCGAGGGCTGCGTTACGCTGCGAGGCGAAGTCGTCGAACGGGCGAACGATGACGCGATCGGCCCGCTGCCGGGCGATGGAGAGGGTTTCGTCGCGGCTGGCGGCGTCGACGACCACCACGACCTCGTCGGCCCAGCCGAGCGAGGCGAGGCAGCCGGGCAGGTTCCGGGCTTCGTCTCGGGCGATGATCAGGGCCGAGATGCGCGATCGCTTCGCCATGTCGGTCCTACCTTTCGAATGGCGCCGGCAAGGGCGCGGGTGGGAAAATAGGCGGCATACGCGGCTAACGCCCATTCCAGGTGCCCGACCGCAGCGGCAACGATCCAGAGGTGCCAGCGAATGTCGGCATGGCCGAGCTTGCGGCCCCACCAGGTCGGGCTGAGCGGCTGAGGCTGGGCATCGAGCGGTTCCTGGGGTGTTGCCGGCGAGCGGTCGCGTGGGCCGACGGCGCGGTTCCATTCGTCGTTACTGAGTGTGAACAGATATTTCCCCATGGCGAAGACCATGCCGACCCCGAGCCAACCGGCCCAACCGGTCCGGGAGAAAGCGGCAAAGGCGATGGCAGCATGGAGGATCATTTCGCCGCTTTCGTCGAGCGTGGTATCGAGCCATCGGCCGAGGGGGGAAGCCGTCCCCTGGCGTCGGGCGAGGCGGCCGTCGGCACCATCGAGGACGAGGGCAATGGCCAGGGCCCCGGCCGTGGACCATCGGAGCCAAGGGTCAAGCGATCCCCAGGCGACCATCGCGGCGGCGGTGATCATAAACAGGAACGATCCGACCGTGAGTGCGTGGGGTCGGATTCGAGTCGGCGTCAACAACCGGACAAGGACTCCGGCCAGGCCGACCGACCAGAAGCGGCCGATCGGTTGATAGCAGCGGCGTCGGACCAACTCAGCCTCGGCCCCGGCCAGACCATGCGGTGAGTCGAGGCGCCAGACCACCGCCGACTCGGCATCCTTGCCGCGCTTCGCCACACGACGCAGACGAAAGGGATCATAAAGCCGGTCGGTTCGGAGAATTACCGCCCCTTCCGGAGGGGGGCCGGTGGCGAAGGTAATGCCGGTGTTTCGAGGGACCGCCTGGCCGAGGAGTCCGCGGAGCGTCTCGTGTTCCTCAAGACGAGCATGGACGGTGAGCGTGGGATGGGCTGCGACCCCCGAGGCCAGATCGACCAGGTGGGCGATCACCGGCCGGCCGAGCAAGGGGACGCCAGCCATCGGCCCCTCTGGCCCTCGGGGGCGGGCGTCGATGATCAGCGGTGGCAAGGGCCGAGATCGTGGCATCGGGCGCCTCCATGCGCCGGCGGGTCGAGCGGGTCGGTCGATGGCTGGTGGAAGCGGTCGTCCGTGTCAGGTCTGCCGACCTTGAAGCAAGACGCCGAGGCCGACGAACCGGTGAGCCTTCTCAGGGGAGGACCGAGGATGGTCTTGTCCTACCGTCCGGCGCGGACGAGGAGTTTCCCACTGGAATTCCTTGAAGAATGCATTCTGCCACGTCATCCAGTCAGGATGCCCGGTCTGGACGCGGCGACGCGAGGCCATTGCCTCACGGAGCTTGCCAAGAGCCTCTCGAAAGGCTTTGAGGAAGTCGAACCGGCCCAGGGCGATCGCGGCGATCAACCGGACGGCGAGCCAGCAGAGATGTGTGAACAGGCGTCGGCCGCGGAGATTTTTCCAGCAGAAGAGCAAGGTATTGCGGATCGCCAGGCGATCACAGCCGGCCGAACCGAAGGCAGGTCCGAAGGACCCAAAACCACGGTGGTAGGCAGTCGACTCGGGAACATAATACCCCTTCCAGCCGAGCATCCAGCCCTGGAAGCCGAGATCCAGATCTTCGATCCGGCCGGGGAAGTACAGCTCGTCGTAACCGCCGAGGGCGAGGAACTTCACGCGATCGACGGCCAGGATCGGCCCGGCGCCAGCGGTCAGGCTGGGGGTGTCGATGTGGGCATCGAAGCCAGGCACGCGGCAGCAGCCCTGGACCATGCCAAAGCGCATTCGAACGCGAGTGCGCATGCCCTCGTAGGTCTGGCCGTCGAAGGTCCAGCAGCGGGGGGCGGCGAACAGAGCGTCGGGGTGACGGCGAACGGCATCGACCAGGGGAGCGATGGCATTGGGGTCGAGCTTCACATCGTTATTGAGCAGCAAGATCACGTCTTCATCGCGGCGAGCAAGAACACGATTGAATGACGCGAGCCCGCGGTTGGGTTCGTGCTCGATACGGACCGAAGGCCAGTGATCGTGGAGGAAGGAGACCGACTTGTCGGTGGAGGCGTTATCGATCACCTCAACAGAACAGGGCATGGGGGCACGCTTCGCGGCGTCGAGAATCGACGGCAAACATTCGGCCAGCAGGTCTCGGCCGTTGTAGTTGAGAACCAGGATGCAGGTGCGATCGGTGCCCACGGGTTCCTTCCCTCGGATTGATGCCTGTAGCTCAGGCGGGCGTACCATAAGCCGAGCGGTCAAGGGGGTCAAGGCCGCTCGCGGACCAGAAGGAGCAGGACGAGCTGAATCTGGACTTGCCAAGCAGGGAGGCTCGTCGTACTGTCCCGGCTTCCCGTCCCCGCATCACCAGATCGCACATCCGTTCGACGAGTTCTCGTGTGTTCGGTGGGCGCCTTGAAGTCGTTGTCTTGAGTCTCGGCGAGCCTTTGAGACACGGGTGATGGCTCCATCCGGATTCGGTGGCTCGAATCGACCGTTATCCCGGTCGTCGAGCGTGGAGGAGGGTGTCGATGAATCGCCTGGTCGGCCTGTGGATTCTTGCGGGGGCCTTGATCGGTTGCAGTCAGAACCGGGAAGGGCTTCGTCCGACCGAGGGCTTGCCTCCTGCCGCCTTACCTCCGGGCTTGCCACCGATTCAGGAGCGGGTCAACGCCGGCCCCGATCCGTTTCCGCCGCGTATGCTCGATGGCGCTTCGATGGGAGAGCCGGCGGCGGAGACATTGGAACGGGTCATTGAGCACCCGACGGTTGCGGAAGCCCCCGTCCGGCTTGCTTCAACGCCGGCAGAAGGGGCCTCGGCGCATGACGATCCGGCGTCGGTTCCCGCCGATCTGCCGGAGTTGCCTGCCGAGATGCCGGACGTCCTGGCATCGGCCGATCAGGAGAAGCGGGACGGGCAGAGTCCTGTTCAGGAATCGCTTGCGATCCCTCCGCTTCCTTCTTCTCCGGACGCGGCTCGGGTCGATCCGCAGGTCATGCGAGCCTCGGCCGAGGTTGAGGTTGCGACGGATCAGTCGGACGCTCGGATGGGATTCAGGACCGACCCGAATGCGACAGGGGAGGAGCGAGAGGTCGAGCTACCCATCGGCGAGCCGGTTGGTGAATGGGCGGCTCGGGTCGAGAGTGACATCATTACGTGGAACGAGTTGCAGTCGGAGGTCGCCCGACGATTCCGGGAACTCGACCCCCAGATGCAAATGGCCCCCGGAGTCCGGGAATCGTTGGCGGCCAACGTGCTTGATCACCTGATCGACCGATCACTCGTCATTCAGCGGGCCAGGCGGAACGAGTTGAAGGACGCGAAACGATGGGAGTTGATCAACAAGTTTGCCGTCGAGTTGTTCGAGAAAGAACGGCTTCCCGCCCTGTTGAAGAAATACAACGTGGAAGACCGCTACGCATTGGAGCGGGTCCTCTCGGAACGGAATGAATCGTTCGAAGAAATCCTCGACTCGTTCAAGCTGGAAACGATTTATCAGCAGTTTCTGATGATGAATGTCGCCTCGAAGGTGCACGTCGATCTGCCGGAGATGCGGGCGTATTACTTCGAGCATCGGGACAAGGAGCGATTCCAACAAGGTTCGCAACTGACATGGCGTGAGATCCACGTGCGTTTTGCCAATCATCCGAGTCGGGACGCGGCCCGAGCGAAAATGGACGAGGCGATAGCCCGGATCGCGAAGGGGGCACCGTTCGAGGAGATTGCCCGGTCGATGGGAGAGGGGCCAAATGTCGACACCGGCGGTCTCTGGACCACGGCGCCGGGAAGTTATGCGGTTGCCTCGGTGAACGCGGCCCTCGGGAAATTAAAGCCGGGTCAGATCAGCACGGTCCTTGAAGGCCCGAACGGGTTCCATCTGGTTCGGCTCGAAACGGTTCGCCCGGCCGGTCGGAAGCGGTTCGAGGAGGTGCAGGATGAGATCCGCGATCTCCTGAAATCACGCAAGCAAACCGAGCTGGTCGATGCGTATCTGAAAGACCTGTACCGCGGAGCCGTGGTCACGACCGTCTTCCGAGAATACGTGCCGAGGCATCTCAGAACGGATGAGTCCGGGGGCTGAGCCGTTACCTCGCCTTGACGGTCTGATTGTGTACCGGCCCGGTCCCTCAGGGTCTGGATTGACCAAACGAGGGTGTTCGGCGCGTTGCCGATCGGCAGTCGGGGGGATAGCATGAATCGACCTTGAAGACGGGTCGAGTCGTCGCGCCGGATGGCCCGGAGCGTGAAATCGGCCCGGGGCTTGCGGCGTCGAGAGCAACATGGCCACGGCGGCCCTCGAAGCGACGAGCGAGGCGCTCGATACGACCGTCCGGCTGATCACTCCGGAGCGGATTACCTTTCAGTATCCGCTGGCGGGGCCGTTTCGGCGGGCGGTGGCGTATTTGATTGATCTGGGAGTCCTGGGGATGCTTCTGTTCCTGGGACTGATGGTGTCGTTGCTGTTGGCGCTGGGTACGGCGGCGGGGGGCGGGCTGTTTCTGGTCATCCTGTTCGGGCTTCGGTTCGGGTATGGAGCCTTGCTCGAAGGGGTGTTCAACGGCCAGACGGTCGGCAAACGGGCGATGGGGATCCGGGTGGTTTCGGTCGAAGGGGTGCCGATCAACGGGGGGCAGGCGTTCCTGAGAAACCTGCTCTGGTGCTTCGATGGAATCGTGCCGTTCGGGTACTTGCCTGCGATTGCCAGCATGATGTTGACCCGGCGGTTTCAGCGACTCGGCGACCTGGCAGCGCGGACGATGGTGATTGTCGAGCAGCGGCCGACGCGAGTTGGGGTCGCGCTGCTGGAAGACCGGGTCGTTGACGCCCTGTTGCCCCAATTGCCGGCCCGGATCGACGCGGGGCCGGAACTTTCGAGAGCACTGGCCGATTACGTGACACACCGGAAGCGGTTTAGCCCGTCTCGCCGAGAGGAAATGGCCGCCCATCTCGCCGGTCCGGCCCGGAAGACGTACGAATTGCCGGACGACGCACCGGGGGATGCCGTGCTCTGCGCCCTGTACCACCGCGTCTTCCTGGGGGAGTGATCGCGCATGAAGGTCGCCGAGCGCCTTGCCCGTCGCGAGCAGGTCTGGCGAGAGCTGGACGCGCTCTTGATCCGTTTCGAGCATGCCGGAGCGTTGAGGGGCCGTCGGCTGTTACCCTGGAAACAGACGATCGCGGCTGAGCAGCAGGACGACCCGACATTGCCGTCTCCCGAGGGTCGGATCGGAGCCGCTGAGGTTGTGCGACTGGGAGAGCTGTATCGAGCGGCCTGTGCGGACTTGATGCTGGCCGAGGCGTATGACCTGCCCCGAGAGACGGTTGCCTATCTTCATGCGCTGGTCGGTCGGGCCCATAATTCGATCTACCGAACGCGAGGATTTCGGGTCCGCGACTGGGCCTCGGAGCTGCTGGAGGTGGTGCCGCGCCGGTTGCGATCGGACCCGTTCTTGAAGCTGGCGTCGGTGGTGTTCTGGGGCCTGATGATTCTGGCAGGGTTGCTGGGCGCCGGCAGACCCGGCTTTTCTGAGAAGATTGTCGGGCTGGAGCAACTTGCCAATCTGGAAGCAATGTATGCTCAGCCCTTGACGGAAATGCCTCGTGAAGATGCCTTCATGACCGGGTTCTACATCAATCACAACGCAGCGATCGGCCTGAAGTGCTTTGCCTATGGTCTGACCTTCGGCATCATGACGCTCTACGAGTTGAGTTTTCAGGCAATCGTCCTCGGGACGATGTTCGGCCACATGGCCACGACTCCCTCGGCTGCAAACTTTTATGAGTTTGTGACTGCGCATGGGCCGTTTGAGCTGACGGCGATCGTCATGTCCGGCGCGGCGGGTCTGCGGCTCGGCTGGGGCCTGATTGATACGAAGGGACAGCGGCGGCTTGATTCTCTGGCTCGGGAAGCTAGGGCCTCGCTGCCAATTGTCGGGACGGCGGTCTGTCTGTTCGTGCTGGCAGCCTTCGTTGAGGGCTTTGTCTCGGCCTCGGCCATGCCCTACTGGGGGAAGGCGGGGGTGGCGATCGGCAGCACGCTGTTGCTGGTGGTGTATCTGGTGGCGGGGGGGCGAGGCGTGGCAGGAGACGCGAGAAGCGACACCGAGTTCGTCGGCAACACTTCGGAGCGAGATCGTGGCCGTTGATCGAACCCTGGTCCAGATTCGAGAGCGATCATACCTGGATATCCTCGACCTGGCTCTCGTGCTGATACGGCACCGACCGATCACGATTGGGGCCACGGCGGCACTGGGGATTGTCCCCTGGGCCTTGCTCAATGCCTGGATCCTGTCGGAGGTGGAGGATGGGCGGGCGATGGTCCATCTGGGGGCGATTGTGCTCGAAGCGCCCTTCGCCACGGCCCCGTTGACGATTGTGCTCGGGGCGATGATGTTCGGTAGCTCGCCGAGGCCGGGCCAGGTGGTCGGCACGATGCTTCGTCAACTGGTGCCGATGCTGCTGTATCAGTTTCTCTTGCGAAGTTTACTGCTTCTATCCTGGGTTCTGGCATGGTTGATCCCGGTCCGTCAAGTCTTCATGAACGAGGTACTCTTGCTGGAGCGTGGCAAGTGGCGACGGGCCTGGTCGCGCTGCACCGACCTGACTAGTGATCGCGGGGGTGAGCTGTTTGGGCAATGGATGATTCAAATGGCCTTCGGGGGCATGTTCACCCTGGCCTTCTGGTTTGCGACGAGACAGGTTCTGAGCGTTTTCGAAGGGGAACTGACCTGGGGCTACTCGGAACTCGATTTTGTGTTCAACGCATGGATCTTCGTCGGTGTCTGGATTGCGGTGGCCTTCTTCGCGATCGTCCGATTCTTGACGTACATCGATCAACGGATCCGTCTTGAAGGCTGGGAGGTCGAGTTGCGGCTTCGGGCGGTCGGACGGGCCATGAAGGAGGCCTCCGACGCATGGTAAGCCGAATGGTCGGGTGGATTGCTCTGGTCGTGGGTTGCGGGCCGCTCAGCGTGGTGCTTGGGTTTGCTGATTCCGATGCGTCCTCGGTCGATCCCGAGGCGGTCGAAGCGGTTCGCCAGGCATTTACTGACCGAAGCTTCCCCTGGTACGACGAACGGAACGATGCGTACCGTCCGGTCATGCCTCCCCGGCCTCCCTCGACGCCGAATCCTCGGTTGCGTGGGGCTGGAGGAAGATCGTGGTTCGACTGGCCTTCGATGAACCTGGAGGAACTCGGTCGGCTCATCATCTTCGTCTTGCTCGCCGCAGGGCTGACGGCCCTGATTCTCTACCTGGCCCGGACCTGGCAACGCCGAATCGATGAGGAGGCGAAGTCCCGAACGACCTCGAAAACCGCGCAGGTGATCGGATCGGCCGCTCGGGTTGGTTCACTGCCGACGGGTCTCGTCATTGATGAATCCGATCCGTTGGAGGCTGCAAGGCAGCTGCGCACACAGGGCGAGCGAGGCCGAGCCGTTGTCTTGCTCTTTGCCCATCAATTGCTGGTGCTTGACCAGATGAGCATGATCCGGCTCTCACCGGGGCGGACTGGCCGGCAATTGGTCCGGACGATCGAGGATGACGTGGTTCGAGGCGTGGTCGGTCGGACGCTCCGGATGTTCGAAGCCGTGTACTACGGCCATCAGGAGCCCGATGCCGAGGAGTTCGAAGCCCTCTGGGCGGAAGCCGAGTCGCTGGACGCGATGTTTGCGTCGGGGGTGGTCCAATGACTCGATCAAAGCGAACCGGACCGAACGGGCTGGTCTTCCGGATCCTGGCCCTGGGCCTGCTCTCAGTGGGTTCGGGGTGTGGGGAAACACGGATCGACACGACCTACGGACGGATCGCCGGTCGGAGTGTGAACGGCACCGGAGTGTTTGCCTCGTTGCTCCGCGATCAAGGGCACGAGGTCCGCGCGGCCCGTCGGCTCAACGAGGAACTGGGTGCCTGGGCCGAGACGATCGTCCGGTTCCTTCCTGAGCCGGGGATTGTGGGCCAGGAGGAGGCTGACTGGTACTTCGACTGGCAGATGGGAGGCTACGGTCGTCGCCTTATCCTTGTGTGCCGCGACGGGAGCGCCGAAGCCGAGTACTGGCAATCAGCACTGAAGGGCCTTCCCGAGGACGCCCCGGAGCATCAACGCGATCGGATCGAGGAGAAGCTGACGAGGGCTCCGGACTGGGAATCGGAAGGTCCCCCTCCGGGGTTCCAGACCGCCGATCCGGACTACTGGTTCCGGTTCGACGAGCAGATCGGAGGGGCTGGACCCAATGGGAATCTCGGGGGCCCGTGGGGGGAAGGGATCGATCCGAAGGCCGCCGCCCTTCCCTTGAACCGGGCTCTGGAGGTCAGTAGCCCCGCAGAAACGGCCCTGCTGACCGGAGACGACGATCGGGTGATCGTGATGGATTGGTCCTGGGATGACCCGATTGAGGATGGCGATCCCTCGGCGGTGCTTGTCGTCGCCAATGGATCGTTCCTGCTCAACGCGGCGATTGTTCCGCATGCTCGCCGACCGTTGACGATGAAGGTGGCCGATTGGGTCGGCTCCTCGCCTCGAAACGTGGCGTTTGTCGAAGGGTCGTTTTTGCTGGGGGCCGATTCGTCGATGCCGACGCCCTGGCGGGTGATTCGTCAGGTGCCGGAACTGGGGATGGTGGCCGTTCATTTCATGATGCTGGCCCTGATCGCGGCGCTGGCGCATGCGGTGATTCTTGGCCGTCCGCGAGCGGCCCCCGCCTCTGGAGCCGATCGCCCTCGAATGCATGCCGAGGCGCTGGGCAATCTGCTCTCTCGGATCGGCAGTGAGCGGGCCGCCCGATCCTTGCTGACGACCTATCGTCGCTGGCGGCGTCCTCAGGCTCATGACGATCATGGACACCAGGATGGACCTTGACTGGCGTGCCGATCCGATCTGTCTTGGAGCCGGGAACCCTCTGGACGACGGCCCCGTGCGTCTGTCACCCTTTTTTTGCGAGCCTCCGGCATGATCCCTCTCACGTCGCCCGTTTCGGCTGGATCAACCGGATTTCCCCAACACCCTGTTCCTGACGAAGACGAAGCGAGCGCATGCCCGAGCCTGATTCCTTCAGCGACTCAGACCCCGACTCTCGACCGATCTTGAGCCTGCTGATGCCCGTGTATAACGAGCGGCGGACCTTGCGGACCATTGTCCGTCGGGTCTTCGAGGCGCCGTTGACAGTACCGATCGAGTTGATCGCCGTGGATGATGGCTCGACGGACGGGTCGAACGAGGTGCTGCGGGAACTGGCTGAGGCCGACCCGAGGATTCGGGTCCTGCATCACTCCAGGAATCGGGGCAAAGGAGCCTCGATCCGGACCGCCTTGCCCCACCTGAAGGGCGAGATCGTCGTCATTCAGGACGCTGACCTCGAATACGACCCGAACGACCTGCCGAAACTCGTTCAGCCGATCCTCGACGGTCGGGCCGATGCAGTCTTTGGCAGCCGGTTCCTGAGCGGAGAGTATCGCCGGGTCCTGTATTACTGGCACAGCCTGGGCAATGGGCTGCTGACCTGGCTCTGCAATGTGCTTTGCGACCTGAACCTGACCGACATGGAGACCGGCTACAAGGCGATCCGAGCCGACCTGCTCCGGCAAACCCCGCTGAAAAGCCGGAAGTTCGGTTTCGAGCCCGAGCTCACCGTCCGACTCGCTCAGTGGGGAGTTCGGTTGTACGAGGTGGCAATCAGCTATGCCGGTCGGACCTATCTGGAAGGCAAGAAGGTTCGCTGGGTCGACGGCTTGCGGGCGATCGGGGTGATGATTCGCTGCCGGTTTTTCGATCGCCGCTTCACGACGCACGACGGGTACGCGATTCTGGTCGCCATGCGCAAGGCTCGGGGACTGAATCGATGGTTGCTCCGGCAGATTGAACCTTGGATCGGTTCCCGGGTCCTGGAGGCCGGCTGCGGGATCGGGAACCTGACCGAACTGCTGCTCGACAGTGATCGCCTGATCGCGACCGACAACGAGACGTTCTATGTCGAGATGATCTCCCGGCGCTTTGGCCACCTTGAAAACGTCGAGACGGTCGAGATGGACCTCACCCGATCGACCGACTACGATCGCATCGAGGCCGAAGGGCTTGATACCATCGTTTGTTTGAATGTCCTGGAACATATCGCCCCGGATGAGGAGGTTCTTCGACAGTTCTTCCGGGTACTGCAGCCCGGGGGGCACGCGATCATCCTCGTGCCGCAACACCCCTGGCTTTATACGCCGACCGACCAGGCACTCGGGCACGAGCGGCGCTACGAGGAGGAGGAATTGCGCCAAAAGCTGGAAGCCGCTGGCTTCGAGGTCGTCCATCAACAAGGCTTCAATCGATTCGGGACGGTCGGTTGGTATGTGAGCGGGAAGATCCTAGGGCGCGATCGGCTTTCTCCGGGGCAAATGAGGCTCTTTGATCTGCTCTTGCCGGTGGCGAAGTTGATCGAGCGCATTCCCGGCTGGCCTGCGTTGTCGACGATCGCCGTGGGGCGGAAACCAGAGAAGGAATCTTCGCCATGACCGCGATCGGCCTCGGGCTCCTCTGGACGATCCTTTTGAATGCGCCGGTGCTGGCTGGAGCCTTCTGGGTGTCCGGACACGGCTTCGGGCAAACGAAAGGGGTGGTCCGATGGCTGGCCACGGCGGTGATTGCCTGGACCTGGGTGACGCTCGGCATGGAGGTGCTCGGGACGCTGGGCGTCCTCGGCCGGGGACCACTGCTGTCCTGGTCGATCACGGGAGGGGCGCTCGGGTGGGCGGCTCGAAAGCGATGGCCGAAGCCGATCCCGGACACGGACCAAGACGAGGTCTTTCCGGAAAGCGATCCGACCTGGCACCTCGACGCGACGGTGGCGCTTGGCTTGACGCTCTGGGCGTCGGTCTTGCTTGGGATGCGGTCGCTGCTGTTGCCGGTCAAGGTGATGAGCGATGGACCGATCTATCACCTCTGGTTCGCGGCCCGATGGTGGGAATCGGGATCGCTTGATCTGATCGCTGCGCCGTTTGGCGACAATGTCGTGACGTACTTCTCGGCGATCGGCGATCTCTGGTTTGCCTGGCTGATGATCGGTTGGGGAGGAGACCTGCTGGCGAAGGTCGGGCAGGCTCCGTTTCACGTCATGACCGGGATGGCCGTTTTCGCGATGGCCCGGCAAGTGGGGGCGGGGCGATCGACGGCGATGATCGCCGCGGCCTGGATGCTGACGTGTTCGCCCTACCTTATTTTCGGATTCGAGGCGAATGTCGATACGATCCTACAGGCTGGTTATCTTTCGGCGGCCTTTTTCTTCCTACGGTACGCGATGGGAGAGGGCGGACCTCGAGCCCTTGCGCTGGGGGCCTTGGCGGCCGGATGTTGCTGGGGATGCAAGCCGACGGGTTTGGTGCTGGTGCCCCCTTTGCTGGCGGCTGTAGGGTTGGCCGTGCTCGTGCGACGGATCGGATGGCGATCGAAGGTTGGGCATCTGGCAATTCTGGTCCTTGCGCCGATGCTGACGGCCGGGTACTGGTATGTTCGCAATGCCTGGCTGACCGGGAATCCGCTGTATCCGGTGCAGGTTGAGGCCTTCGGACGAACGTTGCTGACCGGCTGGTATGCGCCCGAGGTGATGAAAGGCAGTCGCTACTACCTTGATCCCCGCGACTGGCGATCGGGGATCGACATGTTCCTCCAGGTGTTCGATCCGAGGATGGCCCCGATCTGGCTGTTGGCGCTGCTGGGGTTCTGGAGGATCGGCAAGCGTCGGGCGAAGGCGCGGGCACGTTGGGTCTGGGCGATCGCGGCCTTGGCGGTGATCAACGCGGTGATCTACTGGGGAATCATTCCGTATCGGACCCAGCAGCGGTTTCTCTTTCCGGCCGTGGGGATGGCGGCGGTGCCGGTGGCGGTGCTCCTGGACCGGTCGAAGGTGTTGCGGTGGCTTGGGGTGTTGCTGCTCGCCTTGCATACGATGACGGGCCAGGGGTGGCCCTGGGCGAGGTTCGGTGAGGACCAGAAGATTCCCTGGGACTTCTCTCCAATGATTCCGAACACCACCCCCGGCCCTGTCCGGCTGCTGATGCCGAGCGGCAACTGGTGGAATTCGCTGACGGCGGCGGTCGATGCGGGCGAGTGGGCAGACCTGATCCGGATGTTTTTTCTGGTAATCGGACCCTGGGTCATCGGTGTTCTGGCCGTGCTGGCTGCGGCGGCGATCGGCCGGGCTGTGAACCGTCCTGGACAGGCCAGAGTGAGAACAACGGCCGTGGGAGCAACGGCGGCCTTGCTTCTGATCGGAGGGCTGGTGACCACTCCCTGGGGAATGTCTGAGCCGCTGCGATTCTTTCCCATCTTTGTCGATTATTACCGCGGCTGGCTAACGCTCGACCGCCTGGCGGGTGAGGACGGGACCCGGATCGCCTACGCGGGCACGAACCTGCCGTATTTCCTGCTCGGGCCGGGCATGAAGAATCAGGTGCGGTACGTGAACATCAACGAACACCGGGACTGGTTGATGCACGACTACCACCGTGAGGCCGTGGCCTCTGGCCGTCCGAACTGGCCGGGTGACATGCCGGGCTGGGACCGCGAGCAACAGGACTTCGACGCCTGGCTGGCCAACCTTCGCGCCGAGCAGATCGAGCTGCTCGTCGTCGCCCGGCACAACCCCAGCGAGCCCTGGCCCATCGAACGCCAATGGGCCGAGCAACATCCCGATCGGTTTACACTGCTCTACGGGCAAGAACCGCCCGATCCCCTGTTTCGGATCTTCCGGCTCCAGGGACGCTGACCTATCGTCCGTCGGAGACTGAGGCAGCGGAAATGGTCCAGTTGGAACGACCTCGAGTTGGGTCTTTTTGGAAATTCTCGACGGATTGCGTTGGCTCAGGGCACAGATAAAGGGTGAGGGCGAGGGTATCGGAACCGGAAGCAACAGAACTCCGACCATCTCGCCTCATTCTCTTGACCCGAGCAATTCCGATGCGATTGACGCTCCGTACGCTCCTCGCGTGGCTCGATGATACCCTTCCTCCGGAGGAGGTTCGGGAGATCGGCACGCAGGTTTCCAGTACTCCGTTCGCCCAGACCTTGATCGAGCGGATTCGGAAGGTCACGCGCCGTCGGCGACTGACGGTGCCGCCGTCGAGCGGTCCGGAGGCGGTGGACCCGAATACTGTGGCCGCCTACCTTGACAATGAGTTGGAAGCCGAGAAGGTCGCCGAATACGAAAAACTCTGTCTGGGATCTGACGTTCACCTGGCCGAGGCCGCGAGTTGTCACCAGATTCTCAGCCTGATTAAGAACAAGGCTAAGGTTCCGTCGGAGGCCCGTTACCGGATGTACCGCCTGTTCAAGGGGCCGGAGGCGGTCCGGACCAACTACCGAGGGACCGTTCCTCCCGCGGCTGGGATGGTTCCCGACGCGCTCTCCGGAGTTCACGAGGCTCCCTGGGCGAAAACGGCTCCGGTGCCTCGATCATGGTTCGAGCGGGTGATTCCCTGGGCGGTCGCCCTGCTTCTGATCGGCGTGCTCGGAGTGGTCGGATACCTGAATCTCCGCTACGCCGGTGTTCAGATCCGCGAGGCCGATTCGCTTGCCGCGGCGCAGTTCGATCCGGAGTTGGTCGATGAGGCGGACGATACGATCGACGCCGAGGGTGAGGACGCTCGACCGGCCCCTCCCCCCCTCTCGGCACCTGATCCGGTCGAACCGAGAGAGGAACCTGTCGCCGAACCCGAGCCGACCCCGGATCAAGCCACCGCACCCGTCCAGCCCGTGCCCCCCCTGGCAGAAGGGGAAGCGGCCGTCGTCGAACAGACCGACGGAATCGTCTTGCGGGCGAACCGGACCTGGGATCGGCTCGAGGCTGATGATTCCCTCGCTCCGGGAGATCGCGTGGTCAATCTCGCCCCGTTCCGCACCACGCTGGGCATGGGGCCCGTTCGGATCACCATGATCGCTCAGTCCGAGCTTCGTGTGGAACAACCACAACTGGCCGATGGTCCGCGGTTCGATCTGATCGACGGCAGCATCGTCCTCCGATCCCCCGATCCCGATCAGCCGATCGCGGTTGGGTTCGAAGGGCGGACCCTCTCGCTTCGGTTGCCTGCCGGACGTCCGGTGGGGCTTTCCTGGCTTGGATTGAAGGTCCCTGGATCCTCGGCGGGGCGTCCTTTGTTGACGATTCTCTGTCCCGCGGGTTCCCTGGGCGTCGCGATCGACGACGATGGTGAACCGCAAGAGTTCGAAGGCCCGATTCTCGTTAGTGTCGATCCCGAGGATGGGATCCTTGGCGCGGAACCGGCGGTCATGCCTCAATGGGTTGTTGATCCCGAGCCGCAACCGGCCGACATTCAGGCCGGCGAGGCCTTCGCCACCTTGTTTGAGCAGTCGAGCGGATCGATCACCTTTACCTTGCTCGAAGGGATCGAGGATCCGGACCCGACGGTTCGGAGTCTGTCGGTGGCGGCCCTGGGAGCCCTGGCCGGTTCCGATCCCGAGGCGCTCGAACAGGTCATGCCATTGCTCAACCGTCCGGGAGATCCGGCCGTCCGAGGGACTGCGATCGGAATCGTCATGCGACGGATGGCGCGAGGAACCGAGCCCGCCGAGGAGGTTCGCGGACTGCTGGAGCGGTTCATCGCTCCTCCCGAGGCCGCTGAAGCGTTCGACCGCCTTTTGCTGGGGATTCCCGAAGACCAGATCGGTGAGAAGGAGGTTTACGCCCAGCTCGTCGCTGATTTGTCGTCACCGAATCCCGGGGTTCGCCAGCTGGCGCTCGATACCTTGATGATGCTGACCGGGCGCGAGGCACTTGGCTACAACCCCGATGCCCCTGAGGGTCCGGGCCTGAAGGCCTGGGAAGACTTGCTCAAGGAGGACCGATTGACGCCGGCCCGCTGATCGAACGAGGGCCATCCCCGCATCGGATCAACGATGGCGGGGATAGGCGCCGTCGCCCCGACTCTGGCAAGATCAAGCCCATTCGGAAGCCCTCTCCCGGAACACTCGGAGAGGGCTTTTTGATGGCGCATCGTGATCCCCTTTCAGGGAGGGTTGGGTTCGTGGCCGAAGTGTATCAAGCCTATCGGGAAGCCGCCGAGCAGATTGCCCGGCGCGCGGGCAACGTATTGCGAGAACTCTACGGCCGCGTCGAGGCCCGGGAGAAAGGGCCGAGCGATCTGGTGACTGAGGCGGACCTGGCCAGCCAGCGGACCATCGCCGCCTTGCTCGCCGAGCGGTTCCCCGACCATACCTTGCTTGCCGAGGAAGAAGGGGTTCAGCCCGACCCCGACTGCCCGTTTCGATGGATCGTCGATCCGCTCGATGGGACGGTGAACTTTGCCCATCGCTTCCCGATCTGGACGGTTTCGATTGGCCTCGAACATCGCGGAATGCTGATCGCCGGGGTCGTCTATGCCCCTCTGACCGACACGATGTGGTCGGCCAGCCTGGGAGGCGGGACGACCGTGGACGGCAAGACGGCTCGGGTCAGCTCAGCCGATCGGCTGGAGCGATCGTTGATCTCAGCCGCCTTCCCGACCCGGTTTGGAACAGACGCCCCCCGGCAACTCGCCTTGATTGAGCGATTCTCGACCGACACCCACTCGGTCCGTCGAAGCGGATCGACCGCCTGGAACCTGGCGACCCTCGCCTCGGGCGGAGCGGACGTCTGCTTTGGGACGCACGTCAATCCCTGGGATGTCGCCGCAGGGGTCCTGCTGGTCAGGGAGGCCGGCGGCACCGTGTCGGCACTCGATGGGGGCCCTTATGACCTCTACAGCCCGGAGATCCTTGCCAGCAATGGCATCGTTCACGATGAGGCTGCGCGTGCTGCCACTGAGGCGACACGGCGAGATCGGGGTTAGACGCAGTTTATTCAATTCCGGCGATCGAGTTGGGGGGCCTCTGGTCGTTCGGGGGGCCACGACGCAATGGTGCGTCCGTGTGTTCTGTCTCAGTGGCGACTCGCGATTTCCTCGGCAGGTGGAATCGAAGGACGAGCCGGACAGGTCGATCCGTGACTCCAGGGTTCTCCAGGTGGTACAATTTGCCGGATGACTCGTCTTTGCTTCGATCGAAACGCCGGAACGAATCCCCTCCGGCTCACTTTGATCTGGCTTGCCTCGTGTCCTGTCTCAGCGAGGCTGGTCGATCTCCGCGACTTGAGCGAGGGTGCGCTGCGTGGCCCGAAAGCGTGACATTCTCTGGAGATGCGCGGTCCTGATGCTGCTGATGGCCCCCGGGGCCTCGCGAGCTCAGGATGAGGATGGACCGGCGTCCGAGGACGTGGCCGAGCCGTCGGTCCGCGCGGACTCAGAGATCCCTGTGGTGATTGTCCGGACGGGTGAGCAACTGGAAGACGTGGCGAGGTCGGCGCTGTCGGGGGTCACGTCGGTCGAGGTGGTCGGCCGGGTACCGGACGAGGGGGGCCTGGCTCGGATCTCCTTGACGATCAGTCTTTATGCCCGGGGGCCTGGGCCGCATCGGGTACCGATCGGTCTGGATGGCCTGTATCCTCGCGAGGCGAAGTCGGACGGGGTTCCGCTCGGCTGGGAAGCAGCACCGCCGGAAGGCTGGTTCGTGATCTTGCCCCACCAGGAAGACGAAGAGCAGTTGCGGACGGTTCAGGTCGAAGTTGTTGCTCCCGTTCGCTCCATTGATGATCGCCGCGGTTTGACACTTGCGATTCCTCGGGCGGTCCGGACGCGCCTGCAGCTTGATCTGGAGGGACCGATTGCCGAGGCTGCGCTGGGGGACGGGGCACCGCTTCCGATCGAAACAGTTGACGAGGGGCGTCGAGCTCGGATCGAGGCCATGCTTGACGCTCGGAGCGAGCTGGAAATTCGCTGGCTACCTCGTCGTGATGAGGCTGCCCCGGTCCCTCCGCTCCTAACAGGCGGGGGGCACATCTCGCTCGATCTGAGTGAAGGCGCGCTGACCGCCCAATCCCTCTGGGAGATCCAGGTCCGCCGGGGTGAAGTTTCGACCCTGGTTTTCCTGCCCGACCCGGATGAGGAGATTCTGGAGATTGAGAGCGAGGGCCGATCGATTCCCCCGGCTTCGACCCTTGACGGACGGGGCCGGCTGCTCTCACTTCCTCGAACAATTCGCAAGGGAGAGTCGATCCGGATCGGGATTACCACCCGCCGGTCGGTTCCGGAGCTCAATGCCGAGACCGATCTGGCCACGGTGCGATTTGTCGGCCATTCCTTTGAGGGCGTGATCGAACAAACCGGGACCCTCTCCATCGGCCGGACCGATGGCCTGCGCATCCTGGCCGATCCGGAGCAGGGGCTGAGGCGAATCGACCCCCGCGATCTCCGCGAGGAGATCGCCCGGGTCAGGCCCACAATTCTCTCGGCCTTTCGATTTGCCAATCAGCCGTTTGGGCTTCAGCTTCGCGTCGGTCCGATGCCACCGATGGTACGGGTTGCTCAGCGATCGTTCGCGAATCTCGAACCGGGGGGGGCTTCGGCGACGATTGAATCCTGGCTCGACTATCGGTCGGTCCGAGGCCAATGTTTCCGGCTTCGGGTCGAGGTTCCCAAAGGGCTGGAGATCGACCGAGTCGGGCCTTCGGAGGCGGTTTCCTCCTGGGACCTCGTTCGTTCGGACGAGTCCGACGAGTCGACGGAGCCAGCCATTCTTGAGCTGACACTGGCCTCTGCGCTTCGAGACGGTCAACTGGCCCCGCTTCGGATCGAGTTGGGGGGGACGGTGCGGTTCGACCCCGAACGACCGGGGCAGTTGCCCGTGTTTCGACCGCTCGATGCGGGTTTCGACGGTGGTCGGCTGGCGGTGGCGGTTCCTCCCGATCTGGACGTCGCTCCCTCGGATGGTCTTGAGGCCCAGGCCTCGGCAGACATCGTCCCGATGGAGTCCTCCGCGATGCTTGACCCCGGTCCCTGGTCGACTGCTTCCGGAGAGCTGCCGCGTCGGGTGCTCTGGCTCCGGTTTGAGGCACCGGCGGCGGTGGTCCCGCTCATGCTGAGCGAACGGGCCGCGACGGTGTCTTCGATGATTGATCAGCTGGTCCGGGTGGCTCGGGACGGGATCGACGTGCAGCAAGACCTGACCCTTTATGCGCCCGACGGCGAACTGAAAAGTGTTGATCTGGCCATTCCTGCCGATCTGGAACGCGCCTGGGAACTGGTGGATCGGGGTGTGATTGAACAGGAAGAACCGATTCCTCCGGGACCCGACGGCTTACCGATCCGCCGACTGACGCTGGCCCAGCCGGCCAGTGGGGTTCCGATCAAGCTTCGACTTCGCTTCCGGCTCCAAGAAGCCGGCCGACTTGTCCCAGGACAATCGGCGGCCATCGAGATTCCTCGAATCGAGGTACTGGACCCTCGTCCGGCCTCACCGCCTCGGGTGGAAGTCGCTGCCGATCCCGGCATCTCACTTCGTCCAGAGGGGAACGGATGGCGACGCCCGGCCGAGAACCAATGGGTGACCAACCCCGACGGTGGCGCTCCGCTGCCGATCCGGCAGGTCTGGGTTCGACCGTCGGGAGCGGCATCGACGGTGCGTCCCCGGTTCACAGTCACGGCCTCCGCACCTGCGGAGTTACCGAAGTCGCTCGCCTCTCGGCTCTGGCTTCGGTCGGAACAGGGGGCCGATGGCGGTGTTCGCATGGTGGCCTGGTTTCGGTTTGACGATCATGGCCCCTCACTCGGTTTTCGCTTGCCTTACGGTGCGGAGCTGGACCGGGTGTACCTTGATGGAGAACCCGTTCCATCCGATGACCTCGATGCCCTGGAGCGTCCGGGAATGTTCCTGCTTCACCTGCCGGCCGAGACGGCTCGCGGGGTGCTCGTCGGCATGAGTTACCGGCTTCCTCGAGAGGCGGCCGGAAGTCGCTGGCAACCGCCGAGATTGCTCGATGGAGGTCGAGTCTTCGAAACGCTCTGGGAAGTGCGCGTGCCCTGGAATCAAGCACTCATCGGAGTTCCCCAGGGATTTACGGATGAGAACGTCTGGTACTGGGGCGGATATGTCTGGAAGCGCCAGCCAGGGATGACTCCTTCTGAGCTGGCGGTCTGGATTGGCGGTCCGGGCAGCTCTGCCGAGACGCTGGCCCCTCCCTTGACAGGCGGGCGGATTGGTGATCACGGCTATTTGTTCAGCCGACCCGGAAATCCAGGATCGCTGAACCCGATGGTTGTCTCGCGGGCCACGCTGGTCGGCTGTTGTTCGGGGGTAGTGCTGCTCTTTGGCCTCTTGGTCCTGATCCGGCATCCGATCCGGGCTCGTGTCTTGCCCATCGTGGGGGCGGCGGCCTTACTCTGCTTGATTTTCCTGGGCCCGAGTACGTCGATCGTGGTCGTGCAGTCCTCGGCGGTCGGCTGGCTGCTGATTGCAGTGGCTATCTTGACCCGACGGGCCGTGGAGCTTCGTCGGCCTGGCCCTCGATTTGGAGAACAGAGTGCAATGGGCTCCTCTCCCGCGGCCAGCGAGCATGCGATGGGAGCGGGGGCCTCAGGAGGTTCGACCCCCCTGGTCGGGTCCGACGACTCGACAGCCATCCGGCCTCGCCCTCCGCTCGTCGGGCCGCCTTCCCTGTCGTCGCCTCGGCCCGATCCCGATCTACGGGAGGAGGTGATCGACCTGGCTCCACCGTCTCGGTCCGATCACTCGCCAGCGTCGTGATTGGGATCGGGGTGTTGCACTGCCTTCAACGTTTCAAGAGATGGTCGCCGGCGGAAGCGTCTCGCCATGAGTGTACTGCCCCTCCGAATCTTCCTGATGACCATGTTGCTCGCCGTGCTGACCGAGCCCCGAGCGCTCGAGGCGGCCGTCGATGCTCCGCCCGAGGTCGTTCGGCTTCAGGTGCCCGAGGCGATGCTTGATCAGTGGTTTCCCGGCCGGGTGGGTTTGATCTCGATGCCGATGGATCGCTTCGAGACCTTGGTCGAGGAGGCTCGGCGAGCATCCGAGTCCATCGAAGCAACCCGTCCTCTCGAGCCGAAGCGGATCGAGCATCGGATTCGCCTTGAAGGGGGAGAGCTGGTTGGTGAGACCTTGCTTCAGTTTCCCGATCCAGGAACCTCGGTGCGGTGGGCGGCCCTCTGGCCCTGGTCTCCCGCGGTCGAGGAGGTTTCGCCGTCGTCCTGCACCCTGATTCATCGGGACGGAGACGGACGTGCCTTTCTCCGGATCGGCGCGGAGGAGGAACCGGGTCCAATCCGATCGGTCACGATTTCCTGGCGGCTTCGGCCTCGGGTCGAGGCCGAAGGTCGGATTTTCGACCTGGAGCTGATCGAGGGATCGGCCACGGCCTTGATCCTCGATCTTCCGGAGGGAATTACGCCCTCCGGCCCTCCTGGGTATCGGGAAGGGCCGGAACCAACCGAGGAGCCGGGCCGACACCAATGGCGGTTTGATGGGCCGGGCGGCTCGGTCGTGCTTCGACTCCGATCGGCGCCCGACCCCGATCGGCCCTCTGGTCCCTGGATCGGCGGTGCGACCCTCGTCGAGCTGGAGCAAGATGCCACCGGAGTGGCCCGCTGGACGACCGCCTGGTCGATCGACCCGGGGCCTGAAGGGCATCGACCCCTGGTCGTTTCGCTTCCTCCTGGTGTGACGTGGGAAGAGGTGATCGGTCCTGAGGGAGCGGTCTCCGGAGTCGAACTGCGCCCGGGTCCCGAGGGAACCAGTCTGACGGTTCGATGGCGAGACGGATTGATTGGCCCGACCCGCCTGACCCTTTCCGGACTGGCTCCGATCGACGACCCGAGTCGGTGGCTCGTCCCTGTGCCCGAGCCTCTCGATGCCCAGTGGACCGGAGGGCCAGTGATCGTCTGGCTGGATCAATCCTGGTCCCTGCGCGATTGCCTGGAACGGGCGGGTCGACGGCTTGACCTCGATGAAATCCCCGCTGAAACCTGGCAAGAATTGGAGCGTGCTCAGATTGAAGTTGGCCGTCGACCCGAGCAAGAGGATCTGCCGGGACTCGCTCCCGAACCAGAACGAGGGGGGTTGCCGCTGGCCTTCTTCGCCGATCGGCCCGAGCCGGTGGCTGAACTGCATCTGGCTCCGGTTCGGAGCATCACCTCCGTCTCTGTTCAGGGGACCGTGAGGCTTCGAGACGGGGCCGACACCCTGGAGGCGGTGATTGATGTGGAACCGCCCCCCAGTTCACCGACCCTCGTGAGTTTTTTCCTCTCGTCCGGATGGCTTCCGGATGCGATTCGGACCTCGGACGGTCAGCTTGCCTCGCGCTGGGAACAGGAGCAACTGCCCGACGGCCGCCGTTTGATTCGGGTTTCGATGCCCGGCACACGACCCGGCGAGTTCCCTCTCAACGACGGCCGACGCCCTGAGCTGATCGTCTCGGCCTCCCTGGTACGAGAAGACCTCCGATCCCTTGAGCTTCCTCGACTTCGGCCGGTCGACCTTGCCGTGGCCGAGGAGCGCTGGTCGATCGTTTCCGATCTGGACGTCTTCCTTCGACCGGTTGAGGGAGAAGGGCTCGCTTGGCTCGATCCGACGCCAGTGTCCTCGGGGTCGGCCGTGCCAATGCCCCGTCCCCTGCTCTCCTGGCGTTGGGTGACTTCGGATGCCCGAGGGCGAGTGGTCCGGGAGCCGGTCCCGAAACGTCCCCTGGCCCTCGTGAGTCAACGAGTGACGATTCTGGATGATCGAATGACGGTGGATTGGGAGCTTCAGCTCGAGGTCCGAGGGGAACCCTTGCGGACGCTTCCGTTCCGGATTCGCCCGACCGTGCTCGACGCGATCGGGCCGAACTGGTCGCTCCTGGCGGCCGATGGCCAGCAATCAAGGCCCCTGACGGTCTCCCCTTCGGTGGGGGATGAATCGGAGCTGCGACTGCCTTCGGACCTCTCTGGCCCGCTCTCGATCCAAGGACGGCTGGAACTTCCCTGGGACGGTGAAGGTCCCTTGCCGATGCTCGATCTGCCCCGGTGGTTCGAGACTCGCGGCACCGTCATGCTTCGAGTCGATTCCGCCCTTCGCTGCGAGACGCGGGGCGACCTCTCCTTTCGGGAACTGGGAAGCGGCTCGACAGGTTCCGAGGCTGATCGCTCGTCGATCGCCTCAACTCGATTGGCGGATCGGTATCTGTATGAAGGTCAGCCCGGCTTGCTCGTTGCGCGCACAACGAGACTTCCCGCCTCGCAGTTCGATGGTGCGATTCTCCGGGCCAATCTGGCCTCGAGCCCGTCGGCCGACGGGTTGACCCGGCACCGGCTGGCGCTCGATGTGGCGGCAGAAGCCGCCGCGACGTTGGGAATCGATCTGCCGGAGGGAGCAATCCTCGCGGCCGTCTCATCGAACGGTCGGCGTGTCGAGCCGTTCGAAAAGGGGGGGATGATCTGGATTCCCCTGACGCAGCTTCCCGAGGTTGAGCGGACGGGCTCGGGGCGTCCGCGACGCGTAGTTGTGGAGTATGTCCAGACGGTCACCGCTGAGGAGGTTCAGCCTGATCAGCCTCGGTTCTCGATGCCGTGTCTGTCCTTTTCCTGGAATCTCGCCTGGCCGACCACCCGGACCCTGGCGGGAGTCGGACAGGCCCTCACCCCTGCCGATCCTGGACCGGATCGCCAAGGGTGGTTGCCAGGCGTCTCGTTCCAACGGCTGCCTCGGTTGACCGCGCTGGAACGCACGATGCTCGAACAACTCGACGAGCGAGCGGCGACTCATCCGATCGGGGGGCTTCGGCTGGGCGATGCGCTGGCCTCGTGGGATGTGGGACGCTGGCCCTTGGTGGTGGATCGATCGGCGTTTGAGGCGATCGGTCTCGGGCCAAGGACGATCGTTCCGACGGCCTCTCGATCTGCTCAGGACAACTCGGCCGGGGCCTCTCGTCGAGCACTCGCGTCGCTGGGACTGCTTGCCGTGCCCATCGATACCGTCTTTCTGATCACCTCGCCGGCGGAGGTCCCTCGGCTGACACCGACCTCTCTGGCATCGGGACCAACCCGAGAGAGTTGGGTCCGATCGCTCCGGGAGGCCGTTGCCTGGGGAGCTGACCGTTCTGATCGCTTCCAGACTCTGGAACGCTGGCGGGCGGCCTCCGGTGGACTCTCGGCGGAGGCCATCACGGCGATCAGTGGGCCGAAAACTGATTCCCGGAGAATCCATCGCTTCGTGGCGAGCGGCTGGCCTCGCCAGGATGCCGGCATCCGGTCGGTTGATCGCTGGCCGTGGTCGATCCTCGGTCTGGGCGTGGGAGTCTTGATGATTCTGGGAGCATTGATCCGGTTACCGGGGTGGGGCTGGAATGGGCTTCGGCTCAGCCTCTTGCTGCTCATCGTCATCGGAGCGGTCGTGCTTGGGGAGGTTGGGGAGCCTCGTCGAGCAGCCCTGGTGATTGGTCCCTTCTATGCGGGACTGATCGCCCTGGTGATCGCCTTGATCCAGGGACGTCCCCGCCGAGGCCGTGATGAGTCCAACGCTTCAACCTTGATCCGAGCCCGCGGGTCGGCCTCTCGAATCAGCGTGGGAGCCTCAGGAGGGATTCTCCTGATCGCTGCAATGGTGGGGGCCCATCCTGGCACTCAGGTCGATTCCAACACGGAATCGACGGTGATTGCGTTTCTGATCGAGCAAACTGCCGGCTCCGAGGTAACGCCCGGGGAACCGGTCATCTGGCTTCGTGAACGTGATGTCAACCGACTCATGGCCGCCGTGTCCGTCCAGCCTCCTGTCGAGCAACGTCCCGGTTGGCCACGAGTGGGTGTCGTCCGGGCTGAGCATGAACTCAGACCCGACACGGAGGACAGCTGGCGACTGGAATCCCGGCTCATCTTGCGATTCGAGCAGGAAGGCCCAGCCGTCTGGGAGTTGCCGATCGGACGGCCGACCGAGCTGGAGGCAACGTTCGATGGTCGTCCGCGTCCGGTCTTGATCGGGGAAACCGCCGACCGCGCGACTGTCGCGATCGACGGAACTGTGGGGTTGCACGAGCTGGTTGTCCGTCAGCGGGTTCATCCAGAAAAGGACGCCGCAGGCCTCCGCCTGGTCTTGCCCGTCAACCCGGTTGCCCTGGCCTCGCTTCGGGTGGCCGAGCCACCAGGAACCTTAGGGCCGACCCTCTCCCGATCCTTCGGTCCTCTCACGGTTGGACCCGATGGGGAGCTTCGGGCTGCAATCGGCCCGAGCGATCGAATCGAAGTTCGCTGGGATCGGATTGACGAAGAAGGAGTCGAGACCGAAGCCCCCGGTCTTGAGGGACTGCTCCTCTGGCAAGCGTTACCCACGAGCGACCTGCTTGATGCTCGGCTGACCATTCGAGGCACCAGCCCTGTCAGAGAGCTCTGGTTTGCCATCGATCCGGGCGTTGCGGTGCGGTCGGTTCGAGCTGCCGGGGCCATCGTGGAGAGCTCTCGGATCATCGCCGACGACGGCGATCGGTGGATCGCTCGCATTGACCCTCCGTTGCCCGAAGGAGCGGTTCTTCAACTCGAACTTCGCCGCGCGCTGCGTTCCGAGGCTACTGACTCCGCAGCCGAACCGCCGGACGGACCCACCCGCCGAGGTCCTCCTCGACTGGAGCCAATCGGAGTGTCCCGGTTTGACGGTCAGATTGCCTTGATGCGTCCGAAGACCTGGGGAGGACGTCTGGAAGCGGCCCCTGGCAATCCGCCAATGAGCGACCAGGAATTCGAACAGAGTTGGGGACCACTTCCCCGGGGAGGGGCGCTCGATGTGGCAGGAGCGACCCGATTCACAGGGCTCCCTCAACTATCCGTACCCCTGGGGCCGAGTAACCCTCGACGCCGAGTCGAGCCGACGGTGCAACTGGACCTCGATGCCGGCCGCTGGGAATGGCGGCTCGCCGCGAGGGTTTCCGACCTCGACGGCCGAGCCATCCGCAAGGTCATGATCAAGATCCCGGCAGACCTGGAACTTGTCGATCTTGAGGCTCCGGGCCTGACGTCCTGGGATCGACCGACTCCCGATCAACTTCGGCTGCGCTTCGATGGTCTTGCCAGTGCTGTTCGACCGATCAGCCTGGCCGGATGGATTCCCGAGCCTGCCAGGCCGATGGAGCCTGGCCCTCTGGTCTCCGATCGTCCGTTGCCCTGGCCCGAATGGCCCGGCCTGTCGGTTGAGCCGGGGACGTTGCTGCTCTCCACTCCGACAACGGCCCTGGTGGATTACCGGGGAGCTGACGGCCGTTCCCAGCCGATTGATCGGCTAGCGACCTCGAACAACCGGCGCCGCTACCGGCCGATTCCGATCGATCAACCTGGCTCATTGCGGGTCGAGACCTTCCCTGCGGTTACGGTTGAGCTTTGGAGTCAGCTGGTGTTGAGCAGCCAGTCGGCCCGCTGGGAATCGCTGGTGCGCTATCGGGTGTTGGGAGGGCCTGCGGATCGTATCGAGCTGATTCTGCCGGAATCGTGGGCGGAAGGGGCCGAGTACGAACTGGATGGCATGCCGCCCCTGGCCGTTCGCGATCTGGGTGACCGGATTGAGATCGACCCCGGCCGACCGATCTGGGGATCGACCGATCTTCGGATCCGATCGGTTCTTCCCCTGAAGGATGATCAACCGCTCGTCTTCCCCGATCTCATCGCCTGGGGACTGGGTACGGCCACCGGACATACGATTGCCCTGGTCGTTCCCAGTGATCGGCCGCCGAGTCTTGACTTCTCTGGACTTGCCCTGGCCGACACGGCCACGGAGGAGCAATTTGCGATGCTCTTTCCGTCTCCGCTTCCTCCCGACGCCAGTCGAAAGGTGTACCGCGTGCAGCCGGGTGGCTGGTCGCTGATCGTCCAGCCGCAGTCCGTCGTTCGGGGCGCTTCGAGCGACCTCGAAACGACTCGGGTGGATTTGGTTGACCTGATCTGTCTGATCGACCCCGAAGGAACGGTCCGGGGCCATGCCGTGCTGGAACTTCAGCCGCTACCTGGGCCGTTTCTGACCCTGACGGCTCCTCCCGATGCCGAGGCACCCGCCGCGGTGGTCGATGGTCGCCCGGTGCGGCCTCGGCTCGGACCGGAGGGTCGATGGATCATCCCGCTCGGGGACGGTCCGGTACGTCGTGTCGAACTGGTCTGGATTGACCCGAGGCCGCCGTCTGAGGAGCGTCAGGGCCGTCGCCTGAGCATTCCGCAGCCCTTGCACGAGGGAGCAACCGTACTTACCACGATCCGATCGGCCGAGGGGGACGCGATCAGTGCTTCCAGCGGTTCGACCTTACCGATTCCGGCGTCAGGTTTGCTCGTCGAACGATTGGAACGGGCGGGCGATCGGCTCCGATCCCGGCTGGATCGGCTTGGTTCCTCGATCACCGGTTCCGACCGCGACTCCCTCTCGGCTGAGATCGCCCGCTTCTTGACGCTTCAACGTCAGGCTGAGCGTTCGGCCTACTGGGCTGCGCTGATGATGCCCGACACCAACGAGGTTGTTCGCCAGCGAGGTCCACTTCGGCGGATCGTCACGACCCGCGAGGAGCTCGATCGCTCGCTGCTTGCCGCCGGGTTGGCTGATCTGACCAAGACGCTTCCCACGTCCTCCGATCCCGGCCCGCCGACGGACTTCCTCTCACCGCTTCGCCCCGGATTGCCCCGCCACTTCCGCTCCGAAACCGAAGCCGGGCGAGCGATCGCGTTTGATTGGGCTCCTGGGGACCTTCCGTGAGGGTCTCCAGGAGTTGGGATGGAGCATAAGATGGGTCGACGAGGGGGGCCTCGCCAACCCGATGCGATGCTTTTGGGGCAAGGAAGCTCAGATGAGCTCGGTGATTGGCGTGCCCCCTTCGACGACCCGCATGGGGCGGCCGAGAGGAGTGGTGTACTCGGTATCGACATGAATGCCGAGGGCCGTGCACATGGTGGCAATTAGGTCCATGACGCCGACCTGACGATCCACAACGTCGATGCCGTCGGAATCGGTCGCACCCACGACCTGCCCTCCCTTGATGCCGCCCCCAGCGAGGGCAACCGACCAGCTCCTTGGCCAGTGGTCTCGGCCGCCGTTCTGGTTGATGCGAGGGGTGCGGCCGAACTCGCCCATCCAGACGATCAGTGTGTTTTGGAGCATGCCGAGGCGGTTCAGGTCGGCGATGAGAGCGCCCATGCCTTTGTCGAGTTCGGGCAAACGCTGCTCGCGAAGGATGCGGAAGATGTCGTCATGATTATCCCAGCCACCCAGGCCCACTTCGACAAAGGTCACACCGGCCTGGACGAGGCGGCGGGCCATGAGACAGCCGGAGCCGAAGCTGGAACGACCGTACGCGTCTCGAACGGTGTCGGGTTCGTTCGCAAGGTCAAAGGCTCGGGTGTAGGCCGAGTTCATCATCTTCATCGTCTTGCCGTAGACATCCCGGTGTCCCACGGCTGCCGGCCCACGGTTCTGGGCGATGAAGCGATCTTCCACGAGTCCGAGCATTTGGACACGACGGTTCAAGCGAGCCGTGTCGACGTTCGGCTTGAGATTTTCGATCTGCCCGTTCGGGTTGCTCACCACGAAGGGCGCATGAGACATCCCGAGGAACCCGGCCGACTCTCCTGGCCGGTTGATCGAGACGAAGTGAGGCAAGGGAAAGTCGTCACCGAGCCGGGTGCCCAGTTCGAATGAGCAGATGGACCCGAAGCTCGGATGCACGACGGTTGGGTTCGGCTGCCAGCCGGTGTGCATCAAATAGGTGCCGCGGTCGTGGTTCCCTTCGCTCGTGCTAAGGGAGCGAATGAGGCTCAGATGCTGCATATGCTGGGCGACGGTGGGCAGGTGCTCGCTGATCTGGATGCCGGGGACGGTGGTGTCGATCGGCTTGAACTCGCCACCGTTGCGTGGGCTCTCGGGCTTCAGATCCCACGTATCGAGCTGGCTCGGGCCGCCCCCCATCCAGAGCAGGATGCAATGCTTCTGGTTCCGGCGCATCTCCTGGGCATTGGCGCGCAGCGCTCCGAGGAAGCTGGCCGCCGGAAACGCCATCGAGGTGGTGGCCAGATGCCCGAGGAAATGCCGACGAGACATGCCTCGAGGTGTCAGCAGGCGATCGAACATCGGTCGGTTCCTCCCCTCGTCGGGTCGGTTCGGGGCCATGGGAAGATCATCAATGGTTGAGGATGAACTCGTTGGAATTGAGCAAGGCCCAGAAGATGTCTTCCATGACAGCGTTCGGATTGGGCCCCTGGCGGAGCAGGACCTGTGCGGCACCGGCCTCCTTCGAGCTGGGGGGGCGGCTCAGGGCGGCCAGATACAACTTCTCGATCACGAAGTCTGCCGAGGCCTTGCGCCGGACGGCCTCGTCGAGCAACTCTCGGAGGAAGCTCCCCGGCTTGCTGCTGGTGGCCTCGTCGATCAAGTCGCCGTTCATCATCATGAGGGCCTGGGGGATGGTTCCCTGGAAGCTCGTCCCTTCGTTGGTCTCGTCGTTTCCGAAGGCGAAAGTGAACTGCCGGAGCCATCGATCGCGTCGGGCGTCGGAGTTGCCCCCGCCTCCCGCCTGGTGAGCACGAGTCGCGGTCAGGAGCGATTCGAAGAGCTGTTCGGGGGTCAAGGGCTTGAGCGTCATGTGGCTGAAGTAGGTCTCGTCACGCTCGTTGGCCCGGGTGCGGACGCTGGAAAGGTGGTAGGGCTCGGACGCAGTGATCCATCGGATCAACTGCTTGATGTCATAGCCCGACGCCTTAAAGTCCTCGGCCAGACGTTCTAGCAATTCGGGGTGGCTGGGAGGATTGTGGTCGCCGAAGTCGTCGATCGGATGAACGATCCCTCGACCGAGGAAGTGGCCCCACATCCGATTCACGAAGGCCTGGGCGAATTGATCGTTCTCAGGTTCGGTGATGAAAATGCCGAGTTCGCGACGGCGATCGACATCGGTTTCCTGGCTGATCTTGCGTCCATCGAGGTAGGTCGGGAAGGCGATCCGGATAGTCCCGTCGCGCCGGTCGTAGCGGGCGAAGGCATCGGTCGGATCATCATACAATTCGTAGTAGGCGGTTTCCTCAGCACCGCCGGCGCTGGTCCGGGAGACTTCTCGCGATCGGACTCCGCGAAAGAAGGCGTTGATTCCCCAGAAATCCGCCTGCTTCCAGTCGTTTGAGGGGTGATCGTGGCACTGGGTGCACTGGATCTGCTGACCGAGGAACACGCGGGTCGTGATTGATGTCAGAGGAACGGCATCGAAATCGAGGTGAGCGAGGGCGAAATTCGTTGCGCCGTTCTCAGGGGTGTTCGGCCCCGAGGCGGTCACCAGTTCCCGAGCAATCTCATTCCAGGGCTCATTCGCGGCAAATCGGGTCCGGAGCCAGGCCCGCAAGGCGTTCCGGTTGACCTGATTACCGGTGTCTCCCCGTCCGATCAGAACCACGGACCAGAAATTCCCGAAGTTCTGGGCGTAGTCCGGATGATCGAGCAGGTAGGAGATGAGTTTCTCCCGCTTATTGGCGTCCTTGCTCTGAAGATAATCAGACGCTTCCTGAAGGCTTGGGATGCGTCCCAGGATGTCGAGATAGGCCCGACGCAGATATTCCCCATCCGTCGCCCGAGCAGAGGGCTTGACCCCGGCCTCCTCCCAACCTGCGCGGATCCAGGCGTCGATGGCCTCAGTCGTGGATCGCTCGGCGCTCTCATCCGCCATCGCCGGACCTGCGAGCAGCACGAACGCCGTTGCCATTCCGGCCAGATAAAGGCCCGCACGGACCCTCGATCGTTCCCGTTGGCTCGTCGTCATGCGGGGCACTCCTCTCGCACTTCCCGACCGACGTCTCGATCAGGAGGCGATTACGTAACAATTGTCGTCGCAAAGAGTTCGGGGAGAATGGCACGTGATGCAGCGACACGAAGGAGCCAAAGGCCTGAATAGACCCACTCCATCATGGTCAGGCGCAAACGGGTCCTCAATCAAATTCTACGCAAAACAACGACGCGTGTGACTAGATTCTTCCATCACGTCCTGCGCGCAATCGCGCACGGCTACACCCTTGGTGGGATCATGAAGCGGGGGAGTTCAAGAGGTGTCACCAGGAATCGTGTCAGGCACTCTCGCGGTGATATTGCAGGTCAAGCAGGCGACGGTAGAGCGCGGAGGTCCGTCTCAGTTCGTCCTCGGTCCCAACCGACTCGATCCGTCCCTCGTTCATCAAGACGATCCGATCAGCAAACTGGAGCGAGCCGAGATTGTGGGTGATGAGGAAGGTCGTGCGTCCTCGGGAGAACTCCTCGATCGCGCGGCGAATCAGGGCCTCATCCTGGATGTCGACGGCACTGGTTGCCTCGTCGAGGATGAGGATCGCCGGGTCGCGGAGCATCGCTCGGGCCAGGGCGATCCGTTGCCGTTGACCTCCGGAGAGCCCGGCACCCCGCTCACCGATGATCGTGTCGTAGCCTTCTGGCATCGTGGAGATGAATTGATGAGCATAGGCGCGTCGGGCGGCGGCTTCGATCTGTTCCCTCGTGGCGAACGGGGAGCCGTAGCCGATGTTCGCTGCGATCGAATCTTCAAACAGAATTGTTTCCTGAATGACCATGCCAATTTGCGATCGGAGGCTCTTGAGCGATACCTCGCGCAAATCGTGGCCATCAATCCGAATCGCTCCGTCTTCCACGTCCCAGAACCTGGGCAAGAGATTCATCAGGGTTGACTTGCCGCAGCCGTTGGGGCCGACCAAAGCAATGGTCTCGCCGTGCCGGACCTTCAGGTTGAGCCCTCGGAGCACCTGAGCGCGGTCATCGTAGGAGAAATGAACATTTTCGAACTCGATTTGCATCCGGTGGGGAGGGATCCGAAGGGCTCCCGGCCGTTCGATGACCGTCGGCTCTCGATCCATCAAGGCGCAAATTCGATCGGAGGCGGCCGCGGCACGCTGGATCTTCGAATGCACGTTCGAGAGCTTTCGCAACGGGTCAGACACCCCGGCAAGCATGACGTAAAGGGTGAGCAACTGCTCGATCGTCATCGGTTCGGAGGCAAGTTGAAGCCGAAAGAGGCCAAGGTCGAGGAACCGAGACTCGCGCAAGACCAGATACGCACCAGACATCAGGGCGATGGAAACCGTCGTCAAGGCGAGCAATTCCAGCACCGGATCACTCATCGCCTCGATGGTCGCCACCCGGACGCGCTTCTTGTAAAGCGCCTTGGATTCGAGATAGAACCGCCGGCGTTCCCGGCGTTCCATGGTGTAGGCCTTGACAAGCTTGATCCCCTGGAAGGTCTCCTGGAGGATCTTGTAGATGTTCGACATGCTTTCGAGCGATCGTCGAATCGCTCGCTTCATGAGCTTGCCGACCTTGACCGTTGTGATCGCCGAAACGGGAACCAGGACCAGCGCCAGGAGCGTCAATCGCCAGTTAAGCCAGAGGGCCCCGCCCAGGCACGCGATAATGCGCAAGGGTTCGCGCACGACCTTGCTCAGGAGAACCACGAGCCCCTGGCTGACCGAATCGAGGTCGCTCGTGAACCGGGCCATCAAGTCGGCCGAGCCTTGCTGATTGAAACTGGCGAGGTCGAGCGCGAGGGTGCGTCGGAAAAAGCGTTTGCGAATATCGAAGATCGAGAGCTGCATGATGTTCGCCACCAGGAATTCCTGGCCGAACATGAAGACCCCTTTAATGGCGACGCCGACCATCACCAGGGCGAGCAGGACTGTTAAGGTACGGAAATTGTCCTCGGGCAACCAGCGACTGACCCAGGGAGCGACGGCTTCGAACCGGGCTTGCCAGCCTTCGGCCTTGGCCATTTCTTTCTGCCAGGAGCGTTCGCGGCGGTCGAGCGCGGCCAGCCCTCCTTCTTCCATGAGCCGAGAGGCATGGCCGAGTTCGTCGTAGCGGGCTTCGGCGATCCGGTAGGCCCGGGTCAGCTCCATGTATCGATCAAGCTGATCGGCAGGCAAAGACGGCTTGGGGCCGACGGAAGTGGCATGGAATTCCTCTGGAACCTCATTGAAGTAGGCGTTCCAGGCGCTTTGATATCCCGATTTGATCTCATCAATGTAATCGTTGTTGACACCCGCGGGACCGGCCTGTCGAACCATGTCCAACTCGGCAAGTCGAGCGCGCACGGTCTCCGCATCGGTTTCGTACCGTTCAATTTGATCGGCGACCCAGGTCTGGACGTTCTCGCCGCCGAGAAGGATTTTCAGCAGCGGGAAGACTGCACCCAACTCTGTAAACCAGAGCAAGGCAACCATCATCGCGCAGCCGATCGACAGCATGAATCGGCCCCGATAGGGCCAGGCAAACCGTACGAGACGGGCGAAATTCTTCATGAGTGCGCCAGACCGTCGACGTGAAACCCTCGGGCGTCCTTGCCGACCCCGACCGCATTCGATGCGCGGTCTCCCGCGCGTGGTCGGGGCTGGGGTTGAAGGAGGTCTACCATTCCCCAACGATTCTCGCAAGCCGACTTGTCTCGGAATTGGTCGTACACCACGGCTCAGGAACGCGAGTCGAACTCTTTTCAGAGCTTGGCGTTCTGCCGAGTCAAATCAAGAGCGATTGGCATGGTCTTCTCTGGACAGGACACCGTTCAGGAAACGTGCGGGATTCCATCCGCCTGATTTGGTTGCGTGAAGCCCGATGTGGGTTGCGACCTGAAACGGCCAAGGCCGGCGGGCTCCCACTGGGAAGCCGCCGGCCCTGATTCGTGGATCGCAAACGTTGTTCGACCGCAATCGACTTAAAGAACGAACCGGAAGGTTTTGGTGATCGTCCGCCAGAGCCACCAACCGAGGGTGGCGGTCCCGCCGTCGATCTTGGCCATCCCTCGCTGGCCGGGGTGGAGAGTGAGATTGGAGTTGTCGATCGGGATGATGACCTCGTAGACCGTGGTCAACGGTCGGGCCTCACCGGTTTCCTGGTCGGGCTGGGTGGCAATCTCGCCGCCGGCGAGGTTGGAGAGCTCCGGGGGGATCTCCTCGCGGTTGCGGCGGGCGATCTCCTCGACGTGGCTGAGAATCGTATCGTGGGACTTGCCATAAATCTTGACCCAAGCGGTCGCCTTGGCACTCTCAGAGTCCTGCTTGATCAAGTCGATATCCGATTGATCGATGAGCAGATGAGCTTCCAGCTGCTTCGGGTCGCCCACTTCACAGAACAGGTCGCCAGGTTTCATGAACGAGCCGGTGACTTCGCGATTGGGGACACCCATGACTACGCCGTCTCGAGCGGCGGTCAGAAAGAGTTTCCCTTGCTGGTCAATCGCCACGTTGAGCTTCGGCTGGAGATCCTGTTCAATCATGTCGACCGTTTCCAGGTGAAGCACCCGGTTCAAGGGATTATTCCCACTGGTCTGGTCGTAGAGTCGAGCCTTGACCTCATTGACCTCGATCTCTTCGTTCAACTCGCTGACTTCGCGGAGCAGGTCGAGGTTACTCAGGCGAGCGATGACGGTTCCGGGGGTGCCGTCGTCGCGAGGTCCTTCGACGCGTTGATTATCTCGGACGTCGATGGAGACGAGCCGGCCGGGCACTTCGACGTAAATGCGGTCGGGCTTGGCGGGTCTCAGGACGAGCGTCCCCTTGATCCGCAGCGGGGTCGGAATCAGCAGGATCAAGGCGATCACGGCCGCCGCCACGGCGAAGCAAGCCGCCGCTCGGACCTTCTTCACTTTGCGCATCCTCCCGGGTTGGCGGACAAACTTGACGATCTGCCACATTGGCATGACCAGGAGCGGCACCAGGGCTCCCATCGCCAGCATGGCGCTGATGACCCGGAGCTTCGGCGGCAGGAAATGGTAAAGGAAGAAGATGATGCTGAAGGTGATAAACCATCGGTAGAAGTACGATGCCACCGCATACGTCACGAACAGGGCGCGACGCGAGCGAGGCATGTAACTCTGAACCGGGACCTCCAGGCCAAGCACCTTCTCCTGAAATGCGTAGGCAAAGAACTGGGTCGACTTGATCCGGAGATTCGGAATCTCCAGATAGTCTGAGGCGACGTAGTATCCGTCGTATCGCAGCAGTGGATTTGCATTAAAAAGTATTGTGTTCACCGAACAGATGAACATAGTCGAGAGCATGAGACTGTTGAACAGGCCTGGCTGGGTGTTCCACCAGACGAAGGTGGCCAGGGCCGCGAGGAAGCACTCGACATAGATTCCTGCCCCCGCGATCCAGATGCGTTTCCACTTGTTCGGTAAGAGCCAGCTGTCCGTGACGTCGCAGTAGAGGGCGGGAGTGAGAACCAGGAAGAGGATGCCCATCTCGTGGACTTCCGATCCATAGTGCTTGGCCGTCAAACCGTGGCCGAACTCGTGAATGATTTTCACGATCGCCAGGCTGAGCCAGAGCGACGGCAAGGTTCGCCAGTTGAAGAAGCTTTCAAAGGTGGGGAGCTTGGTGGTGAATGTGTCCCACTGTGCGAAGACCAGGGTGAGGGCCGCCAGCATCATACCGAGGCTGAAGACCACGAAATAAGACGTGAAAAGCCACCGGAAATAGGGGTACATCCACGTCAGCAGCTTTTCCGGATCGATGATCGGAATCTTGATGTAGAGAATGTTCGCGGCGCCCTGCTTGATCTTCTTCCAGCGATTCTTTCTCTTGCGTTTGACCAGGGCCTTGGCTTGTTCGGGCGTATCGACGAGAACCAGGCTCGCCTCGTGCAACTGGGCGACGAACCGGAGCAGGTCCTCGACCGTAATCGTCTGGGGGCGAAACTTGCGTTCAAAGGCTCGCTTGATGTCCTGAAGGGTTTTCTTGCCGTCGAGTTCTTGAAGAAGGAAGTACTCTTCGGACTTGAACCGGAAATACTTCAGGGCGATCGGGTCCTTGATGACGTAGTGGGTCACGCCTTCATAGGGGACCGGCTGCACCACGAGATCGGGCCGTAAGCGGGCCGTAAGGTATTCGGCCGCCTGACCGGCGGGCACCGAAGCGGATTGACTGGGGTCTCGGAGCATCGGTGAGCGGCCCTTTTGTCACGGCAATCGCGGTTCGAGCGGGGTCCGGTCCCAAAACCCCCTCTCCCTCAAGGGGTGGAGAGGGTGTCCGGATTCCAGGGGCCTTGGCCGTCAGGCGACGGCCCCTGACCCGGCGTAGAGCCTTTCTCTCGTCAAGATCGTCTTGAAGAGAAAGGTGAAGAACAGTTCAAATGAACGTCGATGGCCAGCGGTGAAATTACTGCGCCGCGTTCGTCGCGGCATTCGATCGGCGACCGAGCACCGGAGGCGTCGGCCTTGGATCGGGAGTCACGGGCAGCATGTCTTCCGGGGGAGCGGGAATGGCGCTCGGATCGTCGGTCAGATAAACGGTCATGTTGGCCTTGTGACCGACCCGCAACTCCTTGGAGACGTTGTTGATAACGTCTGCCTTGATTTCGACCTCTGCGCGGGTTTTGGCGAAGGCCAGTTCGGGGCTGATGTAAACAATCCGGCCACGGAAGCGTTTCTGAGCAATCGGGATCTGCTCTCCTTCGATGACCGGCTGAACATCCACCACCATTCCCTTACGGAGCTGATACGCCATTTCCAGGGGAACGTAACCCTGGAACCGAACACGATCGGTCCGGGCAACGTGAACGACCGGCTCCATCGCCTGCACGGCCTCACCGGGGTACTTGATCTGTTGCAGGACTTCTCCGTCAAACGGCGCGAGAATCTGGTGCTCGGCGACCGCCTCCTGCGCCATCTTCAACTCCTGGGCGGCCTGTTCATGCTTGGACTGTTCTTCCTTGAGCCGGGCATCGGCCACCTTGAACTGGGCCTGGCGAAGCTCGTACTCTTCCTTCGAATTGATGTCGCGAAGCCGGTACGCCCGCGCGGCGTTGGTGGCGGCGACTTCCCGTTCGGCCTCGGCCATTTCGATGGCGGAGGTATCCTTGGCGAACATCTCAGCCTTGGTTTGGGCCAGTTCGGCCATGGTCGAATCAAGATAGGCGACCAGATCGCCTCGCTTGATCTCCTGGCCGATCGACTTTTCGATGTGCCGCAAGATTCCTTCACGCCGCGCAGCCAGGGCCGCCCGTTCGATCCACTCGATATTGCCTGGCACGACCAGGGTCTGCACCTGTCCATTCGAGGCCAGACCCGGCTGCTGGGCCCGGATGGGCATTGCCATTGGAATCGAGAGGCTGGCCAGCAAGGCGGCAGCCAGAGTGGTTTTCACAATCGCTTGCATGGCTCGTATCTCCGCTGGAGGGGACCGAACGTTTGTCGAATGACGAGGAGAAAAACGATGCGGGGGACATGCCCGGTCAATTCATGAACGGCCAGCGGAACAGGACCGTTTCGTGGAAGGCGTTGATGACTTTCCGGAAGACAACGTAGGCCATCCGTTCATCACCGCATTCGATCCGGGCTCGGACCTCAGCACCGGAACGGAGACCGCGATCGGTGTTCTGGCTCCGGGCGATGATCTGATCACGTACGTCGTCGCTGAAGCCGACCGTGATCTTCACAACGTGTTCCCCTTCGACCGTCTGGGCCATCGATGCAATCCGGCGGACGTAGCCTGGGTACCGCTTCTCCGGGTCGGTCGCCAGCACGAAATAGGCTTTCAACGCTTCGTCGGGCGAGGCGTCTCCTTTGGCGATTCGCTCCTTCAACCGTTGCTCGGCGGCAAGGATGGGAGCCATGTCGTCGTCGGTCACGTTCACTTCCAGAATCCAGTCACCGCTGGTCGAGGCAACCGAGACCAGTTCCTGACCAATCTCAACTGGCCTGCCCAGCAGGTTTTTCCGGACCTCCCAGCTTACGATCATACCGTCGTGAGGAGCGGTTACATTTAACTGTTGCAGTTGTTCGCGAATGATTTCCAGTTGTTCGGTCGCACTGTCGTAACGAATGCGAGCCTCTTCTTGCTGGCCGGCGAGAATGGGACGTTCGTTGTAGTCGGTCGTCTGGTTGATTCGCCGTTCGAGCGTGGCGGCCTGCGCGCCATAGTACGAGCGATCTGCCTGAACCTGTTCAAGTTGCTTGAGCAACTCCTCGCTGTAGAGGGTGACCATCGGTTCTCCCGCTCGGACGAGGTCGCCGTGTTCGACGTGAACGTCGGCAACCCGAGCGGAAAGCGGGGCGTAGGTGTTGCGGCGCTCTTCCGGAAGAATCGACCCCTTGCCTTCGATCGTCAGTTTCCAGGGGACGAATGCCATCACGACCACGACGGTGGCGATGACGCCGAGCACCGCCGCAATTTTCGCCAGCGTCCGCCCCCGGAACATCCGCCAGGGAGAACCGAGTGCCTTGAGTACGGGACGAAGGAAGATGCGGTGATGTTCCTGAGCGTTGTACAGCGCCGTCGACGCATGCCGAGAAACGACCTCACTCCGCGCATGAACGTCGGTCACAATCAGCTCATCGCCGATCTGTTCGGCCACGATGCAGCCGAACGGAACCTTCTCGGGGACCTTGCCGTCCTTGCTCGGCTCTTCAGGACGGTGCAGCAAGGTAATGATGACGGCCTTCGAGCCCGACTCATCCACATAAATTTCGAGTGCATCGCGAATGTCGGGCGGGAACCCTTCGGTGTCTCCCGTGTAGACGAGGTCTTCGCCCGACTTGATCACGAGCTTGCAGAGTTTGGTCAGCTCTCGGATGAGGTTTGAGCGTTGCTCAACCACTTCCTGCCCGCTGACGGCCTCGACCATCGTCCGGCCGCCGATTTTCAGGGCAACGCTCAGGCGGTCGCAGCCGATCAGGCGTTTGCCGTCGTTGGCCACGGCGAAGGCGGTTTCTTGCAGGTCGAGCGAGCCGTGGATGGCGTGCGTGAAGCCTTCAAGCTGGTTCCAGAGCTTCTGTTGCGACATCATCTGCCGCATCTGGCGGTTCTTCAGATACTGAGCCGCCAGGTCGCAGAGGTCGCCAACAAACCGGAGGGTGCTCTTTTGCGTGGCCGCGCGACGGGTCGGATCCATCAGGATCTCGACGAGGCCCACCACCTGCTTGTCCACGATCAGGGGGGCGAGGATCAGGGCAAAGGCCGTGGGATTGCCTGCGCCGGGCACTCCTTCAATGGTGGCCCCTGGAGGGATGATCTGGGCCTGGGCAGCCTGAAAGATCGTCCCGAGCAAGATATCGTGCGGCTGAGTACGAACCCGGCCGTCGAGCAGACCGGTGAGTTGGAATTCGACGTGGTTTTGAAGCTTCAGGGTGCCCCGGTTGTCAAGCATCCAGAGGGCACCGCCCGAGGCGGCCACTGCAGCGACGGCCCGGGTCAGAAACTCTTGAGAGAATTCCGCCGGCTGGATGTCTGAATCGGCCAGATCGGCGATCTCGGCGACGAGCGTCCGGATCTGGTTCTTGGTCTGCTCAAGCAGGCCGGGATCGATCGGCTGTTGCTGCGGCTCTTGCGTCTTGGTCGTGTCTTCGGCCATTTGGCAGCCCCGAGGAGTTAGGCGTTCGCTCTCGAAGTCCGGCCGACCCGCGCTCGTGGTCTCGGTCCCAGGCGTTTCCCGACAAGGGGGGCCGTCACGCCGATGGTCTTCCCCCTTTGGAAAGGGGATAGCCCCGGTTACACCAACGGGACGCCTCAGCCCTCACCTTTCCCGGAACTTTTTTCCCATGCCGTCCCGAATTTTCTGAAGTCGTCTCCAGGGACGGGCCAGTTCTGTATAAACACAGCCACGCGAGCCTCGGGAATACCATGCTCACTCTCTCTGGCTCTGCGAGGTGGCCTTCCAGATACGCTTGCCGCCAGTCACGGTCCAGAGTTATCCTCCGAACAGCGTAATTCGACTCACCGAAGGCCCGAGACCCGAGCCGATGCCACGAGAGATGCCGCGTCCCTCCCGGCGTCGGTTTTCCCTGCTCGACGGGATGATCCTCGTCGCCTCGATGGCTCCGGGTCTTGCAATGTCCCGGTCCTGGGTCGAGGAACTCCCTAACAATTTTTTCCAGGGCAGCCCGTTGGGTTCCGTGTGGAGTGCAACCGGCTATCTCATGGCGCTGGCGACACCAGTGCTCCTCTCGATGACTCCGGGGCTACTCGTCCTCAGACTCCGCCCACCGAGACGTGCTGGGAGACGACTCTGGCATTCTCGAGGGACGATCACCCTTGCCACTCTGTCGATCGTTGCCCCGGTCGGCGGGACTGCCCTCTGGCTCATGTTCCAACTCGCCCCAGACGGGCCACCCGATGCTTACCAGATCGTCGTGATTTTCCTCCTGGTGTCGACCTTGCTCGGCACGGCGTCCGGAACGATCGCCTTCGTCAGCCGGTTGATCAGACTCCGAGGGCGATCACTCGACTGGGTTGATCATCTCGGCAGGGTCTGGGGATGGCTCTGGATCGTCCTTGCCTTCATCAACTTCTGGACACTCCTGCGTTGACCTCGATGATTCCCAATGGCGGCTTGAACGAACGCCCCTGCCTCGTCACCGGCGCCACCGGCCTGCTCGGCAGCCACATCGCCGAGCGGCTCGTTGCTCGGGGAGAGCCGGTCCGAGCCCTCGTCCGGGCGACCAGTGATACCAGATTTCTCGAATCGCTCGGCGTGGAACTCGTCGTTGGCGACCTGACTGACGCGGAATCCTGCGCCGAGGCCCTCAAGAACATCCGGGTCGTCTACCATGCCGCGGCGAAGGTGGGAGATTGGGGGACATGGGACGAGTTCCAGTCTGCTTGTCTCGATGCAACTGAGTCGCTCGCCCGAGCGGCGATTGCTTCCGGGGTGCATCGCTTCCTGCACATCAGCTCGACCAGCGCTTATGGCCATCCCCCTCGGACCGGCAAGGCGATCAGCGAGGATCATCCGCTCGGTGTCGGCCTTTGGTGGCCCTGGGACTATTACACCATCAGCAAGGTCGAATCGGAACGGATTCTCTGGCGTCTGGCGAGAGAGGAAGGACTTCCCTTGACCGTTATCCGGCCAAGCTGGCTCTACGGCGAACGCGACCGGACGACCGTTGCTCGCATGATTCGCCGCATGCGAGGGGCCGGGATTCCGGTCATTGGCCCTGGAGACAATCCGCTGAGTGCCATCTATGCCGGAAATGTTGCTGATGCCTGCATCCTTGCGGCCGAGGACCCCTCTTCGGAACACGAGGCGTACAACATCACCGACCAGGGGCCAATGACCCAGCGAGAGTTTCTTCGATACTTCGCTGAGGCCGCCGGAGCCGGACCCCCTCGGTGGTACCGTCGGCTGCCGCATTTCTATCCGATGGTGTTTGGTGGTTCGCTGGTTATTGAAGCCTATGCCCGGCTCATGGGCTGGCCGAAGGCGCCCATCATCACCCGGTATGCAACTTGGCTGATGGCCCGACGGATTTGGTACAGTACCGAGAAGGCTCGATCGCGGCTGGGCTGGAATCCTGCCCTCGGCAATGCGGAAAGCATTGCTCAGACGGTTCGTTGGTTCCTGGACCAGGACACCGAGCACCACAACTCGTTGACGGTCGCTGCACCCGACCGGGCCTGAGTTCCTCGATGGCGGCATCCGGAGAAAAACGCGCGTTTTCTCCACGATCTGTGATCCAAGGACAACGTGACGTAGCGACCTGCTCCGTTCCCATCGTAGAATAGGATCATCCGACTGATTGTGGACGAGGCAGAGTCTCCTGGCGATGCCGATCGCAGACGGAAGGGGAATAGCGATGGGGCTCAATCCGGAGACGACCCCGGACCCGATCGATGGCATCGCCCGAGCAGACCTGGAGCGGGCCATCCTGATTTATCTGGAACGTGCCTATCCAGAGGGAACTTTCCCGGAGGCGGTGCGCCGCCGTCTGGCCTGGCGAGAGGCCCCCGGCGTGGTTCCCTTGCACGACCGTCAGATCTTTGAGGCGTCGAGTTCCGGCCCCGAGGGATCACCGATTTATGCGATCCGCCTGGGGAATTCAAGATATCCGCACATGAAGTTGCAAGTGCAGCCCTGGCCATCCGATGCCGGGTTCCTGCTTTCCGTCAATTCACATGATCAGGTCGCCCCGCCGGATCCGTCCTCGCCCGAGGCAGATGCCTTTCGAGCCTTGCAGGCGGCCAATCAACATTACAAAGAGCAAATCGAGTCGGCCTGGGAAGCGGCCGGACTGCCTACGTTCCTTGGTTATCTGAAGCATTACATTCAGAACGAGGAAGCCAAGCTCGCGAATCCAGGACCGGGGATGTCCGACGATCGGACCTGACTGAGTCTACCACCAGGCGAGCGCGCAATGATTCCTCCCTTGGCTTGAAGGGAGGGGCGCTTCAAGCTGAGCTTACTCGGTTGTTCCCGGGCGTCCCGACCCTTCATCGGGAAGCTCCGGCTCAAGGCTCGTTCCTGAATCGTCTGGAACTGGCAGGGTATTCGGGTGACGAGGCAGTTGGATCCGAAAGCAAGAACCCTGACCCGGAGTGCTTCGGAACGAGGCGAAACCTCCATGCATTTCGGCGAAGGTGCGGACGAGGCTCAAGCCTAATCCAATGCCGCGCTTGCCGAACTGGAAGTCGCCCGACGAGTGGTGCATGGTGTCAAACCCGGTGAAGAAGGGCTCGAAGACAAGGTCCTGCTCGTTCGGGTCGATCCCGACCCCCTCGTCGCAGACCTCGAAGGCCACGGCATCTTCTCCTTCCGGACCAGCCCAGACTCGGATCAATCCTTGATCTGGGGTGAACTTGATCGCATTGATGACCAGATTGGACAGCGCATCGGCCACCTTACCCCGATCGACCTCAGCCACGCCGAGCTCGGGCTCGACCACCAGCTCGATTCGCTGCTGCCGAGCGTCGAGATAGGGGTGAACGTCCTCGATGACCTGGGAAACCAGCGACTTCAATTCGACCGATTCGGCGTCGAGCATCGGTGCGAGGCGATCTGCGTGCAAAAGCTTGATCATTCGCTCGACCGTTGATGCGAGCCGTCGGCCTGCCGCAAGAATGCGCTCAACCCAACCACTGGTCAGATCATCTGGCTCGGCTGTGTTCCCCTGGGTCAGCTTCCAGAGTTCTGCCATCCCGAGCACGATTGTCACCGGCGTGTTGAGTTCGTGGCTGGCCACCTCGATAAAGTTCGACTTCAGGCGGTTTGCTTCCTGGAGTCGGAGGTTCGCGGCACGAAGTTCCTCGATCAGGCGTTGTTTCTCGACAATCAGATTGCGATGCTCAACCGCTTGCCGGATGACCGTGGCGAGTTCTTCCGGGTCCCAGGGCTTGGCAATATATCGGAAGACATGCCCCTCGTTGATGGCGTCGATTACCGCTTTCAGGTCCGCGTAACCGGTGATCAACAGGCGGGTGGCCTCGGGACGAATGACACGAGCCTGGCTGAGAAACTCGACGCCGGTCATCTCCGGCATCCGCTGGTCAGACATGATGACGCTGACGGTTTCCCGACCAAGAATTTCGAGTGCCTCGGCCCCCCGGCTGGCGGTCAAGACTCGGTAATCAAGTCGGAACAGGTCGAAAAGCGAGCGGAGCACCTCCGGCTCGTCATCGACGACCAGAAGCACCGGGCGACTTCGTCCGGAGGCAGGAGTGCGGCGCTGGGTCACGGCCTCGGCCACGGCTTTTACGCCTCCTGGCCAGCGTGGTGTTTGGGAACCGCATCGGGGGGGAATCGCTTGGTCAAGGTCACCTCGTTCCCGGCCTCGTTGTGCCGCAATTCGTCGAGCATACCACGAGCGATCAGCAAGCCGAAGCCCCCCTCGCGTAATCCCAGGCTCTGACGAACCTCCAGGTGGGCCAGGGGATTGTCCCGGCAGGCGGCGTGCGGCAGCATCGCCCGATCGAAGCCCGAGCCCTGATCGCGGATGCAGATCTCGACCCGGTCGTCGAAGACCCGATAACTGATCTCGACAGGGAGATCGATCTGCATGCGGTTGCCCCACTCGATGGCGTTCTGACCAATCTCCAGGACGGCCTGTTGGAGATGCTGGACCTGTTCGATCGTCAACGGAGTCGCGCGATAGAGCCCAACGAGAAAATCATTGACCTGCCGGAGAAATTTCGGAGCGCTGTCGAGCTCGATGTGAATCTCCCCGCGAAGCCGTTCTCGTTCCGCCGTGTCTGCCCACGAGAGGGCCAGATCAATCGCCTGGTACAGGTCGCTTGGACCGTAGGGCTTGGTCAGGTAGGAATTTGCTCCCACCCGAAATCCCAGTCGTCGGTGCGAGTCGCCATGCAGGGCCGTGACCATGATGATTGGCAAGCTCATGGTTTCGGGAACCGATCGGATCTGTCGGCAGACCTCAAACCCATCGATGTCCGGCAGCATGAGGTCGAGCAAGACAAAGTCGGGGCGAAACGTGCGAACATGATCGACCCCGGATCGGCCGTCGAAGGCCATTTTCGGCTCGATTTGTCGAAGTCGCAGAAACGACGCAGCCATCTCGGCCTGGTCCGGGTCATCCTCGACGATCAGGGCCGTCTCCATCGTCGATAAGCCTCCGCCGGGACGAGGGAACCTGCCCAGGAGACTCGTCCCCGAGGGTTGACACCGTAGCGGTTCCAACCGAGCACCACAACTTCGAGCCGTTCTGCGATCGGACCGATCCGAAATCAATGCTCAAGGGTGCATCGTTCGCCAGATTTCGGATGCCTCGGAACGATTGGACGCAACACGATCACGATGATTCATACTCGGCCTGAAGAACAGAACGAAGGTGCTCATCATTGCGATCTCTTGAAAATCGTATGCCGATGAGGCGGGCGAGTCTAGCCTTGAGTCTTCGGCCGATCGAGCTTGGACCTCGACCGTGCTCAGACTCTCAGGAAAGGCGATTGTCATCTCCGACGAGACTCGACTCGCGGATCTGTTCCGACACCTTCCTGATTGTCGCAGGGCTCATAACATCCGCAAGCTATCGGCCTTTCTCGCGCGGATCAAGAGGCCAGATGAGCCTCGGCGCGATCTGTGCGCTCGTCAGTCTCGACGAGACGGACGAGGTGTGCTGCTCACCGGCCCGGGACGTTGACGGTCCGGATCCGAGGATGGAGTTCCCTCGAACGGATCGGGGGCCGGCTCGATTCGTTCGGTCGCGTCTGGCAGGGCTCCAAGGGTCGGTGCCGTTGGAGGGACCGGGGCTCCAGGCTGCTCCGCCCGCTCGATGCGGAGGTCGTCGAAGAAGACCTCTCCGCTTGTTGCCGCCAGACCGAGGGTCACGGTCAGCTCTCCGTCCTCGGGAGCCCTCCGATAGAGCACGACTCTCCGCCATTCGGGCAAGGCCGAAAACTGGCGATATTGCATCAATTCACCGCCGATCGAGTCTCGGATGATCACCCCGCCCCCACTTCCGGGGGTCTGGAACACCGGCATTTTCACCAGAACCGAGATCCGGAGAAACTCGTGACGTCGGACCGAAATCGGTGGGCTCTGAATCGCCACAGTCGGCCGGTCCTGCACGGGCGGGAACTCCTCGATCGACTGCCCCTCGGCGGGCTGCACGCGCAATCGGAGCAACCGCTCACTGCCGCGGACGTTGCTGGTCGGGTCGGCCTCGATGTCGATCAATCCTTCGAGTCCGGGAACCTCGTACCCGACGCTGGTCCATCCCTCTCGAACGTAAAGCGCCGGGTCGGCTTCCTCGAACTCGCCGCTCGGCAAGAGATTACGTCCGAAGGGGTAGGTTCGGATCGTACTCGTCCAGAACAGTTCGAGTTGAGGCAGGGTGTTGAAGCACATCAACGGGGGAGCTGAGATGGGAGTGAGTTCGAGCTTCACCTCTGGATCATGGGCGAAGACGGTCGAGTCTTTCAGGTCCTTCATGGCTCGCATGTGGTGTTGCTTCATCAAAATTTGCAGTGGGCGGATCACGCGTCGAGCGTTGGCGAAGGCGATTTCGGCTTCTCCACGAGACAGGCCCGCCCGAGCAGCACGAAGCTGCTCCTCAGCAATTGCCAGCAGCGTATCGCTCCCTTTCACGTCGAAACCGTCGAGCACCAACTGTGAGTGGGACTCGACGATGGCGTCCCGCTGAAGTTCGGCCTGTTCGATTGCGAGCTCAGCCGCGATCGGAGCCCAGGAGGCAATCGTCTGTTCGAGCTGACGGATCAGCTCGGTGTTGGGGGTCAGCAAGATCCAGGCCGTTGCTCCAAAGTCGGTCAGATGGAGCTCGATTCCCCCGGGAACCCGTTTGCGATCAAGATTTCGGATGCCTCCCAGCGTAATCTCCCAGGCAGAGACGTTCGTATGCCCGGGAACCGTCAGGCGTACTTCCTTCTGGGCAAGCTGGCCCGGAACCCACTGCGCATCCCAGTCCAGGTTGCTGACAAGCAGCAAGGTTCCTCGGCGATCAGGAGTGGTGAAGCCAACCGCCTGAATATGGCTAAGAGCCCCGATCTCCTGCTTTTGCGTCGGATCACGCCGGGTGTAGTTTTCTTCGATCGGCCTGCCGGTTTCAATTCCGAGGGGGGGATAGACCTTGTACGAGTGGATGGTTCCCACGTTTCGTGCGAGAATTTCCTGGAACAGGTCGATCTCTGCGTTGAGCAGTTGCAGCTCAATCAATCGAGCGCGGCCCGAGGTTCGGGTCAGCTCGGCATCTCCTCGGTAACCAATTCCTCGGTATCCGGCCGAAAGGGCGGCCGCCGTGGCGATCCGGATTTGCTCGGGCAAGATCTGAGGACGCCCCCACGAGGGCGGGGGGTCGGAGCCGTAGATGGCCCGCTGGAGCTCAGGAGGGGCCGAGGCGGGAATCCAGGTCCAGAACAACGCCTCGACATTCGTCAAACCGGTCAGATCGCGCCGCTGGGCCAGGTAATTGAAGTAGTGAAGCGGTTGGGTCATCGTCCCCCAGGGAGTCCCGTGAGCCCCGACCAGATCCATTCGGCCCGGTCGGCTCGTATAGAGGGCGTGTTCCCCGGCCACGTCACCGGTTGTCAGGATCGAAACACCCGATGCGGTGTCCACGTCCTGCACCGAATCGACGGCAGCCCGAACTCGCTTCAAGGTCGCCTGGCGATCATTCCAAAGGTCCTGACCTCCCAGTTTCTCGCCCAGGTGCCAGAAGGCGACTGCTTCTCGCCTGGGATAGGAGGTCATGGCCGATGACAGGGTTGCCGCGTCGGCCGCTCCGAGCAGCGAATCGCCAAGCATTGGCATCAAGAGCATCCCCGAGTCGACCGCTCGGTTGACGTTTTCAATCGAGGTCCCCGATCGGACCGCGAACACGTCGAACCCGAACCGTCTCAATTCCTCGGGAGAGGCTCCGGGCGCATCGATAATCGTAGGGAGCCACGGAAAATACGCCCGAAGCGGCTCGTCGAGCAGTTCTAGGCGGTTGCGATTGAATCGAAATCGACCGCCGGCCAGGGCCGGGTCGTCACCGGGAGACGAAAGGTCGGGACCGAGCTCCTCCGCACCATCCGGACTGTCTGAGGCAAACCCGATCCGCGGATTGGGCCGATTCGCCAGCAATTCGGGATCGACCGGGGCGATGCGCAAGGCGTCGACCATCACCTCCGACTCTCCCGTCCCGCCGTACAGATTCAGAACGATCCGATCGAGGTAGGCCCCTTCGATGCGGACCTTCTGATTCGATTTGAGCCGGAGAATTCGGGCCTGACGTTCGACGTTTGAGGGCAGCTCTCGCAGTTCCAGACGACGCCAACGGCCGGATTCCTCATAGAGCGTGCCGCCGACATTGACATAGAACGGCTGGCCAGTTTCCGGGTCGAGGTCGTTCGGCAAGACCACCCGGCCAATGATCTGCACACCGGGCCGGTTCGACCGGACGTAAATCGAGACGCGTAAGTCCTCGCTGAGGGGCAGCTTTGGCAAGGGATAACTTGCATAGACGCCACTGCCCGGACCCGCCACGAACTGAAACCGCTCGCTCAATCCCTCAAACGCCCCTTCACTCGTCCGATCATGCACACGCATCTGCAAGGGGGCATCGGCCGCCTCTTGCCGGAATGCCACGCGAGGATCCTCGAAGTCCTCGGCCAAGGTGCTGATGGTCTGGCTCGGTGGCTCCTCCATCGGTTCGGGAGGATCGACGCGAGAGGATTCCGGGGCAGCGGGAACGCGTCCCTGGGTCGGGATCGGGGCCTCGGCGGGCAAGTCGCGGGCATCACCCTCGATCGTCGGAGCGGGGACCGGAAGTTCAGGTAGTTCCAGACTGGGAGGCTCGGGGACTTCGAAGGTCTGAGCAACCGATTCTGCGCCTCTGGTCATCACCAAAATCGTCAGGAATGCCAGACAGACCCAGGTTCGCACGCGCATGTAAACTTGCTTCTTGGGCCGATCTCCACCGGAGGGGAGTGCCTGCCGCGAATCGCTCCCGAGGGAATCGTTCATGACTCCGGGCCTCCCTGCCACTTTAGCCGTCAATTCTCGACCCGCTCCCCGATCCTCCGGGGACAGCGTGACGATCCAGGTACGTTCTCGTTGAGAAAGGGATGGGGCCAGTCGGTCGATCGCGGAAGCATGGCTTCGCTGTCGGCAATCGAGAATCCCCCGAGTGTTCCTGGACGTCGACAATACATCGCGCGACGCAAGTTACTCTCGGTTCTCATTGTCGAGAAGGCCAGTTTTTCCGGGCGACTCGGGAAGTGAAGCCCACCGACCCAGCCACTCCAGTACGACTCGGCCCACGGCCTCGATCGCTCCGACATCGCAGGCCTCGGGACGATCATCGAGCGTGTGCCATTGGGGATAATCGAGATCCACCAGGGCGATTGCTGGCACCCCGATTCCGAGCAGCGGCAAGTGGTCGTCCTCGACGTAATGTCCCCAATCGTCCGAGAATCGTGACGTTCCACGATTTCGGGCCACGTTCCAGAGGTCTTCGGTCAACCAGGCCGCGTAATCCCTTCCAAACCCTTCTCGGGTCAGGCACATCTCTCGGCCAGCGATCATGTCGAGCACCACGGCCGCCGCGTAGCTCGGCCCCCCTGCCCGCTCCTGGTTTCGGGCTCGGAGGGCAAATTCGCAGGAGCCGAGGCAGTAGTCTCCCACTTCGTCGAAGACCAGTTCCTCGGCATCAAACATCACCAAATCGACCCCCGCCGAACCGGGCAGTTCGGTCAGATGCCTCGCGAGTTCCATCAACGCCGCGACCCCCGAGGCACCATCGTTCGCTCCCAGGAAGGGGCCAAGCACACGGGTCGGATCACGCTCTCGGTCCGCTCTCGGTCGGGTATCGCCGTGCCCGCCGATGAGAACACGATCCGGTCGTTCGGGTCGCCACGAGCCCACAACATTCGCCAGCCTGACTGTGCGTTCCGAGAGCGGGTGAACCCCTTCGAACTCCTGGATGCTCACCTCAGCGCCGTGTGATCGGAATGCCTCGGCCACAATCCCCCGCTGCCGCTCCATCGCCTCCGAACCTGCCGGCCTCGGTCCTAGACTGCAAAGCCGGATCAGGTCGTTCATCGCCCGATGGCCGTCGAAGCGGTCAGCATAGGTGGAAGGATTCATGGGTCAATCCGCTCCAGGACGACCCCTTTGAGGTCCATGACCCCGGCTCCCGGAACCTCGACGGCGCGTATCGTGAGGACCTGCCGACCAGTTCCAAGGCGCAGCAAGCCAAGGGAAAGTTCGTTCCAGTCCTTTTCATAAGCTTCCCCTCTCCAGTCCCCTTGATCGTTGAAGGAGCCGCGCGGCACGCGGTCGGGACTGGGGATTGGCGCGGGGTCGTGTGCTTCGGTGAGTATTCCTTCAACTGATGACTCCCCTGCCTCGACTCGGACGCGCGCCCCCAGATTGGCATCGGGGGCCGTGTAGCGAAGTGTCACACGGTAGTCGCCCGCCTGGAGCACATCGAGATCGAACTGAATGCGTTGATCCGTGCGGGTCCAGTTGGTGAGCCAGTCGTTCGCATAGCCATGCGTGGCCCACCAGCGAATGCCCCCCTCGAAAGTCGCATCGGGGCCAAGCAAGGTAACGATGGGCCGATCGGGATGGCCGACCGGGACGGGGATTGCACGGTCCCAGTCCTGGGTGACTTCGGCGAACCAGGAGTCGTAAGCCCGCGCCAGGGTCCGGGTCTGTTCCGGGTGGTCCGCAGCGATATTGCGCTGCTGGCTGGGATCGGCGATCATGTCGTACAGTTGCTCACTGTTTCGCTCTCGGACGTAGCGAAATTGTTGGGTCCGAACCGACCCGGGCAACGGCGAGCCATCTTCCGGGATCGGGCGGCATTGATTGGTAAAGAGCAACCGATCGGGCCAGTCAGGCTCGAAGCCGTCGAGTAACGGGAGAAGGCTCACTCCGTCGAAGGCAACCCCCTTGGGCGGTTCGACCCCACAGAGTTCCAGCAGGGTTGGCATCAGGTCGATGTGGGCGGTGATTTGCGAGACGGTTGTTCCTGGGGCAAGTTGTCCGGGCCAGCGGAGGAACATTGGAACGCGGGTCCCTCCCTCGTGAATGCTCCCCTTGCGCCCTCGCATTCCGCCGTTATAGCGATCGGTGTTTGGGCCGTTGTCGGAGAAGAAAACAACAATCGTTTCCTCTGCCAGTTCCAGGGCATCAAGCGTTTGGAGGATGCGAGCAATGTTGGCATCGACCTGCTCGGTCATGGCGTAAACAGAGGCGAGCTTGGGGTCGAGGCCTTGATTCGCATACTTTTGAAAGAATGTCTCGGGAACCTGATCGGGGCTGTGCGGAACATTGTACGGAATGTAGCAGAAGAACGGCTGATCACGGTGCCGCCCGATGAAGTCGATCGCGGCATCGGTGAGGATATCGGTGACGTAGCCCTCTGGCGTGATGGGGCGGCCGTTTCTCTCCAACAGTGGATTGAAATAGTTGTTCAGATGACCGCCACAGAATCCGAGGAACTCGTCAAATCCCTGGCCATTGGGGTGCATCGGGTAATGGGCCCCGTTGTGCCACTTGCCGAAACAGCCGGTGGCATAGCCGGCATCTCGCAAGGCCTCCGCGAGCGTGATCTCCTCGCTTCGCATCGACTCCAGACGATGCGTGACCCAGACGGTCCCGGTGCGCAGATGATCCCGCCCGGTGAGCAGACTCGCTCTGGTAGGAGCACAAACCGGGCTCACGAAGAACCGATCGAATCGAACCCCTTGACCGGCCAGAAGGTCAAGGGTTGGTGTGTCGATCCCGGGGTTGCCGTGGCAACGGACATCCCCCCACCCCTGGTCGTCGGTGAGGATGATCAACACGTTCGGCCGTCTTTGCGATCCCTCTCCCTTGCTGACTTCCGGCATGAAGCAAAGGAACGCGATGACAAGTGAGAGGGCGGTGGATCGGACGAGATCGTGCATCAGTCGACTCCAGGATCAGTGATGATTTCCAATTGACGGATATTGGCAAATCAACTGTTCGAGGCGTTCCAGGGGTAGGCCAACCACATTCGACCAGCTTCCGGACGTGACGGAGACGATCGGGTCGTTGTCCTGCACGCCATAGGCCCCCGCCTTCCCCTCCCATTGACCAGAGTCGAGGTGGGCGATCCGTTCGTCGTCAGTCATTGCTCGAACGTGCACCACGCTCGTTTCGACTGCGCCGACCCATTCGTGGCGTTCGGCGCGGTAGAGACAGAGCCCGGTCAGAATCGCTACCTCTCGCCCTTCCTGAGCGCGGATCATCCGCTCTGCGTCCTGACGATCGACGGGCTTATTGAGCAAGTTGCCGTCGAGCGTACACGTCGTGTCGGCGGCAAGGATCAGGCCCGAGCCGCGGCGCAGGGCGACGGCATGGGCCTTGCGCCAGGCCAGTTCCGCGACGTAAGCAGCTGCGTCGACCGGCCCCTCGGGTTCCAGTTCCTCGACCCCGGAGGGATCGACCTCAATCGAGTACCCAGCCTCGGTCAGCAGTTGCCGGCGTCGGGGAGATGCGCTGGCGAGGATCAATCGCATGGTTCGAGGTCGGCTCCGAGGTTCGAGGAGAGCGGAAGGATGCGATCAGACCTGTTCCGGAATGCCGAACGGTTCGCGGTACGATCGGCGAGTCAGGCTCTGAGCCTCAGAATCATTGAGGATTTCCTCGGTCGTCGGGTCGAGGGTGAGGAATCCTCGGCCGGTTCGGGCCGTGATGTTGATCAGGTGGGCCAGAGCGGCCGAGTGATGCCCCTCCTCGATATCGGCGTGGGGACGACGGCCCGAGGCGATGGCGTCGAGAAAGTCCTCGAAGTGGTGTCGGTCGGAGAACGGCTCCGATTCGACCGGTACCTGGTCGTTGCCTTCAAACAGTCGCCAGCCGGATCGGCCGATCTCAACGCGTCCCTTCGTGCCGTAGAAGATCACGCCGTTCTCGAAGCCGTTCTGAACGTAGGGGGACCAGTCGCGCTGCTCGAAGACGAGGATGGCCGGGGTGTCCGGGAAGGTAAACGTGGCAAACGCGGTATCGGGGGTCTCCCAGCGTGCGTTGACCGCCTTGAAGGCGGTGCAGGAGACGGTGCTGGGCATCCCCACGCCGAGCCCCCAGCGGGCGATGTCGAGGTCGTGGACGCCGTCGTTGCCCACGTCTCCGGTCCCGTAGTCCCACTGCCAGTGCCAGCTATAGTGGAACCGATTCGGGTTGAAGGGACGCTTGGGGGCGGGGCCGAGCCAGAGGTTGTAGTCGACCCCTTCAGGTGGCGGCCCGTCCTCGGCCTCGGGCAGGTCGGGGCGATATTGACTGTTCCAGGCCTTGGCCTGGAGGATCGTTCCGATCCGGCCGGAGGGCAGGACCTCCTCGATCACGTGGCGATAATGCGGCGTGCTGCGGCTCTGAGTGCCGACCTGCACGACGCGGTCGTACTTCCGAGCGGCCTCAATCATCTTCCGCCCTTCCCAAAGCGTATGGGAGGCGGGCTTCTCCACATAAACATGCTTCCCAGCCTGGCAGGCCTTGACAGTCGCCGGCGCGTGCCAGTGATCGGGAGCGCCGATGACCAGGGCATCGACCTCTGGATCATCGAGCACCCGGCGGAAGTCGGTCGCGGTCTTTGGCTCGGAACCTTGCCGCTCGGCAATTGCTGGGACCGCCTGGCGGAATAGGTTCGTGTCCACGTCGATTAGGTGAGTGACCTGCGACCCCGGCAAGGCCGCGAAACTCTGGGCGAGTCCCCCTCCTCGTCCCCGAATACCCATGACAGCGATGTTGACGCGATCGGACGGGGCAGCTTTGCCCGATCGAGCTGGCAGGAGAGTCAGGCCGGCAGCGATCGCGGCCCCGGACTGTCCGAGGAAGGCACGGCGGTTCGACTCGGTCATGGCTCGGGCTCCGTTCGGAGAGGAAGGTAAAGCAGGGAAAGGCCGGCTTGGCTCAGCGGTCAATCATCAGGTCATCGTGGGCATGAATTCGGAAATCGTTCATCAAGATCCGCCTGCGTCGGTCGGTTCGACGCTTCCGCATCGTAACCCCTCCGAGTCGTGGGCTCCAGCGGTGGGACTGCCTTGCCGATCGGGAGCGGTCGCGACTAGCCTGGAAGGACCGGATCGAAGCTCAGCACGCCCAGCCCCCTCGACCCCGCAACCTGCCATGCGAGACGTTCTCGATCAACTAACCGACCTGCTCGACCTCGGCCGGGAAGCCTTGCTCTGCCAGGTGGTCGAGACTAAAGGCTCGACCCCTCAGAAAGCCGGGGCCCTCATGCTGGTTGATCCCAGCGGCGGACAGGTCGGCACACTCGGTGGGGGGTGCGTCGAGAACGAGGTGAAGCAGAAGGCCCTTCGACGCCTCGGCCAGACCGGGGCTGATCGTCATACGTTTGTACTCGACCATGATTACGCCTGGGCTGATGGCCTGATTTGCGGCGGGAAGATGGTGATCCTGGCCGAGGCGTTCAGGGGTCCAGAGGCCGCCGCCTACTTCCGCGCCTACCGCGATCGGCTCGACGCGGGGCTTGGGCTGGTCGAGGCGGTGGCGATCGATCCCGAACGCTGCGGGGTCGAGGCGATCGGAGAGCGCTGGCTGTTCGGCCCAGAGGCGGAACTCGTCGCCAGCCTGCCGCAACGCGATCTGCCCAACGCTGTCGCAACGCTGATTGAGCCGATCGAACGTCGCCCGAAACTCGCATCCACCCGAGGGGTGGCCATCTTGCCGGTCTTGCCTCGGATTCGCCTGGTGATCGTCGGCGCCGGGCACGTCGGCCAGGCGGTGGCAAAGCTCGCTGCGGAAGCGGATTTCGATGTGACCGTTGTCGACGACCGGGCCCAGTATGCTAACCCCGAGCGGTTTCCGATGGCCGATCAGATCGTCGTCGGTCCGATGGAGGAGGTCCTCCCCGCCCTCGATACCAATCCCCATACCTATGCACTGGTCGTCACGCGAGGACACGGCCACGACCAGGAGGCCCTCTTTCACCTGGCCCCGACCGCCGCTTCCTATGTCGGCTTGATCGGCAGTAAACGAAAGATCCGCCTGATCTTCGACGGCCTGCGTGAACAGGGGATTGGCGAGAAGCATCTGGCCCGCGTGACCGCCCCGATCGGCCTCTCGATCGGCTCGCAAACGGTTCCGGAAATCGCCATCAGCGTGGTCGCTCAGCTCATCGCCCGGCGCAATCTGGGGCTGGAGGCGGTCGAGACGAACGGCTTCGCCCGGGTGGAACCGAAGGATGCTCCCGAGGCGGTCAACTCGTGATCGCCGCGCTGGTCCCCTCGGCCGGTCAGAGCCGTCGAATGGGCCGACCCAAGCTTACCTTGCCCCTCGCCGAAGGTGGGGTTGTAATTGCTCGGGTTGTCTCCGCCTTGCGAATCGGTGGGGCCGATCGAGTGCTGGTGATCGCACCCCCCAGGAGCGAGCCGGGTTCGGCCGAGTTGCTCGATCAGGCGAGGGAAGCCGGGGCAGAAACCCTGGAATTACCCGATGTCACTCCTGAGATGAGGGCCACGGTCGAGGCTGGTCTGGACCTCCTGGAAACCGGTCCCCTGCCCTCTTCCGTCCTGATCTGTCCGGGAGATAGTGTCGGCCTGACCCCCGGCCTGGTCACCGCCGTGGTCGATGGGATGAGGCGTCATCCCCAATCGATCGTCGTCCCCGTCTTCAAGACGCGACGGGGACATCCGCTCGGCCTACCCTGGCCGTTGGCCTGTGCCATCCGAGAGCTTCCCTCAGATGTCGGCATCAATGCCCTTCGCAATCAGTTTGCCGATCGTGTGGTCCTGCTCGACGTGTCCGAACCGGGGACAGCCGAGGATCTCGATACCCCGGACGATTATCTCAAATGGAAACCCCAATCGGGGACATGATTGAATGATGAAAGTTAGTTGGATTGTGTTTCGTTCTCGATCCGATTGATGTTTCGACGACCGAACCCGAGCACCTGGAACAGCAGTCCAATTCCCAGAGCAAGCCCCATCAGCAAGGTCCCCGTAACAAGCGTGGTGACGAGGCCGCCGGGCCACTCCGTCATCGAGTTACTTGCCGGATCAAAGTCTGCGTTGGCGAGCCCCAGGGCCGACGAAACCATCAGACCGATCATGCCGGCCATGAACTGCGGAATCGCGACCACCTGGGTCAGGGCGACGGCCAGACCTCCGGTCGTCAACGCGAGACCGATCCGGTAAGACCGTTGGCAGAAGATGCCGCCAACCAGACCAAGCAGCACCGTACCCATGGTCATCCCGATCCGGGCACCACCCTCGGTCAACGCGCTGCCGAACATGACTGGGATCGGTAAATTGCTCAGGAAGACAATCACCCAGCCGACCAATAGTCCGGGAGTCCCCTTGCGAGGTTCGAATGTGATCTCCGGATCGGAGACAACAGGACTGTTCGGTGCCACATAGGGGTTCGAGGCGTCTGACACCGTGGGCTGCTCCGCATCAAGAGGACGATTGTGGGTTGATTCGGATGGGCGGAACATCGCCGTCATCGGATCACTCGGGTCGCGAGCCCTCGCCACCGGGGAGGGGTGAGCACGAGAAGAAGCACGCCAAGGCCCATCGAAAGCTTCATGAGAAGCATACCGGTCACCAGGCTAATGCAGAAGCCGGCGGGCCAGGTCGTGACCTGTCCAGGGTGTGGCAAGAGTCCCGCGGCAAAGGTCAACCAAAGTGCGATCAGCCCGGCGATCCCGTGCAAAATGGGGACGACCTGAAACAGGGCAATCCCGATCCCCCCAACGATCATCGTGAATCCGACCCGTTCCGAGATCGAGCAGACGAGCACTCCCAACAGGCCCAGCAGTGCCAATCCCAGCAGAACCCCGATCCAGGCATCGCCACTTGCGTTGCGTAAGGCGATCACGATCGCAAGCGGAAGGTTCAGCAGAAACACTGCCAAGGCACCCAGGAGCCGGCGGTCAAGCCGGGGACGGGATCGTGAACGATCACCCAGACCACTCCGAGGTGCGAGATAGGGGTTTGAGTCGTCCAACGCGGCATCGTTCCTTCCTGAGGCAGCGGCGACCGATCGGTTGAACGTGGGTGGGTGAATCCAGTGCACCAGCCTCAGAACACGCTCGAGCATGGATCGTACCGAAATCTCAGGCAGCGGAACCACCCGGAGCGATGGGTCCTGTGGTACGTTGAGGGACAATCGAGTCCTCCCGTAATTCAAAGGTTGGGCTCAATGGTACGACCACCGAAGCCTGCTTGAGGTTTCGGAACGCTCGTCGAAATGTTGGAAGCCCTGTGACGAACACCTTTGCAATCCGGCCGGAGTTTCTGGAGCAGGAAGGACGACCACTCGATGAACGATCACTCCTTCACCGACACCCAGGCGGACCCGATCACCGCGAAATCACTCGGGTACGTAAACCTCGTGTTCGGGACGCTCCTATTGCTCTCGGTCGTCTACGAGGCTGGTGTCGTTCTGGCGATGCCCACCTTTGGCCGCCTGATGACCTGGGCCCAGAGCCAGCAACTCCAGCAACGCGATGCCCAGTGGTCTGCCCGACGCGATCAGTTTCAAGCGCGAATGGAGGCCGCGGAATCGGACGAGGAACGAGAGGTCATTGCCGCCGAGCAGACGGTCTTCTCGATGAGCGAAGTGGACGACCCTGCCTGGCTTGGTTTCAGCATGAGCTTCCTCGACGATCCTGCACTTCGAACCGGGGTCCTGGTGAAGCTCGGGATCATGTCGGCCTTGAATGGTCTCTTGATCGCCTCGGGAATCGGCCTGATCCGCCTGAGACGATGGGGCCGGGCGGCCGCGAGGGTGGCGTCGGCCTTGATGATTCTTGCCATTCTCGGATTCACCGTTGTTTCCGTCCAACTGACCCCCGGCATGGCCGATCGCTGGACGGCCGAACTGCGCGAATCCATGTTTCCTCCCATGCCGGACGACGAAGAGACAGCCGCGATCGATGCCGAACTGATGCGTTATGAACAGGGAATGAGCCGTTTATTCAAAGCTGTGATGGTGGGGAGCAATGGACTTTCGTGTCTTTTTCCGTTGATTGTTCTGGTGGTTGCCTCTCGGCCAGGGGTCAGGCTCGCGGTCGAGGTGAGACCGGACAGGTCATCGGGCGATTGAGCTTCGAATTCCCGCTCGCCGATCCCCAGAACCCACCATCACGAGACGAGCAGACCCATGAGCAAACCACAGCCCTCTCCTCCCATTCGGCCAAGGCCGAAGCCCTTGCGGGTGATTGGAACCCTGAATCTGCTCTTCGGCGCAGTCCTGGTGGCGGTCGCATGGAGCATGCTCGGAGGAATGGCCTTCAGCGGCATGACAGCCGAACCCTACGAGGGCTTGAAACGAGCCCTCATGCTCCAGGCAGAACGCGAGCATCAACAGAAGATCGCGACCCTGGAGAAGCGAGAAGCCGCTGCAACGTCTGAGGACGCCCGGCGCGTGTTTCGAGAAGAACGCGAGCGGCGAGCCGCCCTTGGTCCGAAGCTGCCGCCAGGGTCCGAGCTGGTGATGATGGGCAGCCAGATGCAGTCGTTCGGAACCTGGTCGGTCGTCAACTCGGCCACTTCGCTGGGAATCAATCTGTTGATGATTGTCGCGGGGGCCGGTCTCCTGCAACGTGTCGAGTGGGCGCGACGGCTGAGCCTCTGGGTGGCGGGCATCAAACTGGTGCGCCTCCTGCTCTTGCAAACCGTGTTTGTGGTCTTCGTGGTGCCGTCGTTCTCCCGACGATTAGGTGAAGCGGTGCAGGAGACCATCGCGGTCCAGGGTGGAGGATTGCCGGCAGGAATGCCCAGCATGACGCAGATTTATGCCGTCACCTACACGGTCATGGGAGTCGGCATGCTGATCCTGGGGGCGATTTATCCAATTGTGATGCTTGTCATGCTGAACCGTCCCGGCGTGAAGGCGGCGAGCATGCCGGCCGAGATCCGGGCCAGGCAGATGATGATTGAGGCGGGGCGAGTCCGATGAGGGTGGCAAGCGAAGTCTGGCTTGGCCCTCTGGTCGGTCCGGAGTGTCGCAGAGCGGTCGGCAAGGGGTGGCTGTTTCTGGCTCGAGGAGTCGCGGGCCTGCTCTCGGCGGCGATCGCCATGGCGATCCTTTGGTGGTGGTGGATCAACTGGAACGAGGCGGCCGATCCGGACTTCTCCCCATATCAGGCCTTGCGCGGTGGCCTAACGCTGCTCATTGGCCTTGCGACCACCATCGCGCTCGTCTTCGGGCCGGCAGTGATTGCGGGGAGCCTCAGCGGAGAACAGGAGCGGGGATCGATGGGCCTCTTGCTCACGACTCGCGTCTCCGCCCTGGAAATCGTGGCGGGACGGCTCGCGGGTCGACTGACCCAGGTCGGGGCGGTCTTGCTGGCCATGCTCCCGCCAATGCTCCTGCTTGGCTTTCTGGCGGCCATCCGGCCGGGAGTTCTCGGCGTCATGCTCCTCTACGGGCCTGGACTGGCTCTTGGGGCCTCGGGGGTGACGGCGGGGGTGGCAGTTCTGTCTCGAAGAGGACGCGACGCCCTGCTCGGCTCCTATGCGATCGGTCTAGGGTTGCTGCTGACGCCTTTACTGGCAGAGCTGGTCCGGCCGGGAGAAGTCGGCGCACTGGCCCCGCTCAATCCGTTCGGCGCGATTGGCCCGTTGGTCTGGCAGGAAGATGTTGGGCCTGCGCTCGGGTCCCTGGCGTACTGGCTGACGATTGGTCTGGTGGGGACCGCGGTGGCGGTGCTTCGCCTCAGGCCCAACAGCCTGCGATGGCTCGACGGCCACGCCGGGTGGTTCTGGCAAGGCTGGAAGGTGGGCAGGCGGCGCGTTCGGCCGATGGGCGATCGTCCCATGCTCTGGAAAGAGATCTATATCGAACGGCGGAACAGTCTCGGAGGGCTCGGGAAATGGCTCGGAGTCCTCGCCGTACTCTATCTCGTGCTGGCGAGTGTGGTCCTGACCGGGTTGTATCTCGACGCCCTGGTGCGGCAATCGTCGATCGACCAGGCGTCGGAGCGGCTCGTCTGGTTTCAGCGGGCCATCGTGGATACGGCTTCCTGGTTCAGTCTCTTTCTCGCCTGGGCCGTCGGTCTTCGCGCGGCGGTGGCGATCGCTTCCGAGCGTGAGCGAGGCACCTGGGACGCCTTGCTCACCAGCCCGCTCGAAGGTCCGGAGATCGTGGCGGGTAAGCTGATTGGGAGTCTCCACTCCTTGCGATGGTTGATTCTGGCCATGCTCCTGGCCTGGTCGCTTGCGCTCGGAATCGGCGCGATGGAACCGAGCGAGTACATCATCCAGCTTGCCTCGACCATCGTCATGATGACCTTCATGGCCGCTGTTGGGGTGCGGGTTTCGCTCGGAGCATCCAGCGTGACAACCGCAATGGCCTTGACGATTGGTGCATGGCTGGCCGCCTGGGCGGGGCTTGCGCTTCTCACGCTGCTGGCCGTCGGAATGGGAGCGCTCGGGTTGTTTCTGGGGTGGTTGATCGCCGATCGCTTCGGTCTGACAACCAGTGCGACCCCCTGGTTCCCGGTCGACTTCGCCACGTCGTACACGATCGTCCGGCTCGGACTCTACGCGATTGTGACCACGGTCGTGGTAATCGAGTCTCGAACACGGTTCGATCGGCTCGCCGGTCGGATCGTCCCGGACGAGGTCTGGAATCCGGACGACTGGGTCGAGGTGGCTCGAAGCGTCAACGGCCAGGAGAACCGGGACGCTCCGCAGACTGACAACCCCCATTCGACTCCGGAAGATCGGACCCTGATCGACGAACCGGAACCAACGCCGAGGACCTGACGCTCCCCTCGGTGCGGGGGCCATCTCCACGTGTCCTCGCTTCCGATTAATGACCAGGCCCCTCGACGGGCAAGGCAGGATCGGTCTCGGTGGCGGTGTCGGCAGCCGGGCGATTCACTGGGTCCAGGATAAGGGTGACGAAATCCCCAAGTGGAGGAAGGACCGGGGTGTTGGCCACGTAATTCAAGGCCTGGTCGTCGGCCGTGCTGGCGATCGGCAGGTCAAGAATTGCCTCCGGGAAATTGGCGACGGTGATCAGGTCGCCTCCGTCGGCGGCATAAAGCGGCTGTTCGAGCCCTGGGCGGTCAATCTCCATGCTCCCGGCGAACACCCAGTGATGGTTCAGAGACTCACCCGTCTGTTCGTTCTGGACGAAGGTGCGCGCGTCGGCCGATCGAGGCTTGCCGTCCTCGACCCACTCGACCGTGATCGCGATTTGCGGCCCCGTGGCTGGGGCAAACTCCGGGCGATACCGGACCGGGTGGCCGGGTTCAACGCCCGTGAGGATCAGCCCCGCATGAATCAGTCGTGGCGTGGCCGCAGTGGCCAGGATCGACTCGTGCTCTTTCGAATGGCGTAAGCACAGCAGATGTTCGAGAAACCCTTCCCGGCGAACGACCTGGGCTCGAAGGATCAGGCGTCGCGATTCCGGATCAAACCAGAGGGCCGGACCAAGGGGGCGATAGGATTCCGGGGCCTGGTATGAGTCTTCCTTGGGCGCATCGACGGGAAGCTGAGTCGGGGGTGAGGTGACCGATCCGGCGGTGATCAGGACAATTCCGATGAGCCAGGAAGCATCCATGGAAACGGGTCCTCGGTCTCAAAAAGGTCGATCGGAGTGGGTGGCCTGACCGGAGGGGATCAAAACGCGATCACCAACGATTCCAGGCTATCGCCCGTCTCTGCAATTGAAAAGAGCCGCCGGGGAATGGTCCCCGACGGCTCTCGTCGCGTTTGGGAAGAAAGGTTGGCGGGAGGGCCGGGCCGCGTCGAGTTGAGGCGTCCCGATCAGCCCGGCCCGCGGGCGGGCTCTGGGATCAGAGACCCGGCACCGGGACGGCCGGGATACCCAGCCGTTCCTCTTCCTCCTCGAGGATGATGATCCGAGGCGTGACCATCAGCATGAGGCTGTCCGTGGTTCGGCCGATGCCGATGTTGCGGAACAGTCGGTTGATGGTCGGAATCTTCGAGAGGACCGGCGTGCCGAACTCCAGCCGCTGCTCGGTCAGCCGCTTGATGCCGCCCAGGAGCACCGTGCCGCCGTCGGGGACCGTCACCGTCGTGTTGACGAAGGTATTGGAGACGATCGGCAGCTGGAGGGTCGATTGCAGGTCGGCCGCACCACCGCCCAGACCGCCACCGCCGACTGCACCCGCACCGAAGGTGAAGGTTTGCACGTCCGAGAGCACCTGGAAGAACGGTGAGAGGGTCAGTCGGACGTAGCGGCGGTCCGCCGTCACGACCGGGGTCACCTGCAGGGTCACACCGTCCTGGATCGGCGAAATCTGCGGCTGGAAGGCGACGGCACCCGCGTTGACCACCGGAGTCAGGCCGGTGACGAGGAACCGCTGCGTCTGGTCGCCGATGGTCGCCGAAGCACCGTTGAAGGTCGTGACCTTTGGAGCCTGCACCACGTTGGCCCGCGTATTCTGCTGGACCGCGGTGAGGAACAGGTAGACTTCCAGGTCGCTGAGGAAGGCGATACCGAAGTTCGTCCCCGCGTTCAGGTTGCCAAGGTTCGAGATCAGGCTCGCCGGCGAGTAGCTATCCTGCAGGACCGGGATTTGAAGGTCTCCGGTGAACCGCTGCGACCCGATGCCCGGCTGAGCGTTTCCGACGCCGAGGGTCAGGGGCTTGCGGTTGCCCAGCGAGATGTCTCGCTGCGGGTTGACCAGCCAGGGAGCGATGGCTTCACCGTCGGTCCCGGTGCCAGGGCCAGGAACAATCGGCTCGGCGGCCGGGTTCGGGACCACGAAGCTGCTCTTGGGTCCGAACAGGTCAGACTGGATCGAGAAGTCGAAGTCGACACCGATGAACTCGGCGAAGCTATCGTTGACGGTGATGAACCGCACCTCGACCGAGACCTGAAGGTCCTGGAGCCGTCTGAGCTGGCGAAGCAGGTCGATGACCTGATCGTGCACATCCGACGTGTGGCGGATGATGAGGCTCAGGTTCAGGAAGAACGGCGTGATCGAACCGATCGGAGGCTCATCCTCGCCGAATCCGAGTCCCTGGTCGCCACCGAAGCCGCCACCGCCCAGGCCGTAGTTGGTCCGGACCGAGCTTCCGGTGTTCGGGTCCTTGATCTCCCACGTGCCCGGGGCGATCGAGGTGGTGATCAGCTGGATCAAGGGGCTGAAGTCAACGTCAGGGTCCTGCTTCTCGACAGTCCAGCCGCCCGAGTCGCCGTTGGCCTCGGGAGTGAAGCCCGCCTGGTTGACGTTGTTCTGCCCGACCGGGTTGGGCTGATTGATCGTCTGCATCGGCGGCTTCGGGTTCCGCGGCGGGGCGACGACGAGGTCGGCCACCTGGTAAACCCGAGCGAACGATCGGCTCTTGGACTGCGGGGTGGTGATGACCAGCACGCCATCCTCGATCTTGTAGCTCAGGCCAAGCGGCTCGAGCATCAGGCTGAGGACGGTCTTGATCTTCGTGTTGGTCAGGACCAGGTTGTTGATCTGGGTCGACTCGGTCAGGGCCTCGTCTTGCAGAGCAACGTTGTCGACCACGATGTTCAGGCCGGTGTAGTTCCGCAGGAAACCCACCGCCTCGCCGATGGTGCCGTTGGGCATGTTGATCGAGATCGGCTCGTTGAGCTTCTTCTCAACCTCGATGGTCTCCGGCTCCTTGTACGGCATCGGGTCAGCGAACCGATCCCGGTTCTTGGTCATTTCGAGGAAGTTGCGCGGGTAGGTGATCCCATCCCGCAACAGGTCGCCGTCGATGACCGACGCCCGGTCCACATCGTGCAGGGCGTTCAGGACACCTTCTTCCTTGGCGGCCCGGATGCGCTGGTCTTCCTCGTAGTGACGACGGACCCGCATGACCGTGGCCATTGCCGTGGCCGAGACGTTGTTCGGATCAAGGGCGATGACTCGTTCGGCCCAGGCTTCGGCGGCGGCGTAGTCGCCGTCGTTCTGGGCGGCCATGGCCTTGTCCATCATCTCCTCGACCTGACGCTGCTTGGCAGAGTCGGCCTCGAGGATGCGGAGCTTCGTCCGCTGGGCTTCGGCGTAGGCTTCCTTGTCGTTCATCTTGGCGTCGAAGGCGAGCTTGTCCTTCTTGGCCAGTTCGATGGCAACCTCAAGTCGGCGGACCATCGTCCGAGCGACTGGAGTGGAAAGGTCCGCGGCCATGACCGAGGCCTTGGTTTCTTCGAGCAAGGCGATCGCCTTGTCCGGCTCGACCTCCATCAGCCGACGTGATTCGGCCACCTTCGTGCCCACCTCGGCGTTGAGCCGCTGGGCATTGATCGTCTCGGCGTCGAGCTGGGCGTCGAGGTTGTCGACCCGGCTCGTGGCATCTTGCGGCAGCTTCATCAGCAGGTCTTCGACCTTCTGACTGATCGAGTTATCGAGTGCCGAAGGCATCGAGGCGATCTCGTTGAGCATCGCTCGGGCCCGGTCGAACTCCTGGCTGCGGACAGCGGCCAGAGCAGCATCGTAGAGCTGCAACGACGCAGCCTGCTGGGCCAGATCGATCTGGGCTCGCAGGTCTTCCGCCTCGGCACCGGCACCGGCGGCAACGGCCTGGTCCACCGCCTCGCGAGCGGCAGCAAAGTTGCCGCCGGCCATCAGGGCGTTGGCCCGATCCATCGCGGCCGAAGCCGCATCAACCGCCGGAGTGTCTCCCACGACGACCGCTTCACCGGCTGGTTCGTCGAAGGTCGGCAACGCGTCGATCGGGGCCGGGGCAGCCTCGGCGAAGGGGTCGAAGCCGAGGGCGTCCTCGCCCGCAACGTTCTGCACAACCCTGACGTTCGGATCGCTGGCGAACGGAGCCCCCTGGCCCTGAGCCAGTTCAATGTCGTGGAGGACCGCTTCCGCACGGTCGGCGTCGAGAGTCGGAACGACGTTCAGAGACAGTGCCTTGCGGGCCTTCTTCGCGGCCTCGTCGGTCTGACCTTGCTGCAGCAATGCCCGGGCCTCAGAGACGAGCAGGTCGTAGGTCGACTGATCGTTCTGGTCACCGCCATTTTGGCGAGACCGCAAGACTCGGGCCGCAGAAGCAACCTTCTCCGGGCTGTCTTCGAAAATCCCGAAGCTCAGGTTCCAGGTCTCGACCTCCATGGCAATGGCCTGGGCGCGATCGTAATCGCCTCGGCTGAGGGCCTCGCGGGCTTCCTCAAGCTTCAGCTTCGCCGCGGCCTTGGCAGCCTTCGGGTCGTCGACCGGAAGGGTCGAATCCGCGACGGTGGCGGCCCCTTCTGCCGGTCGAACCTTGTCCAGTTCTTTCTGGAGCTTGTTGGGGCTCAGGTCGTCGAACAGCCCCCACTTGACGTCCATGCTCCGGGCCTTGTCGAGCTTCGCCTGGGCGGCGTCGTACTCGCCCCGGGCGAGGTCCTCGCGGGCCGACACAAGCAGCCAGCGGGCCGTCGACTTGGAATCGGTCGCATAGTCGCGGCCGATCGGCTCGGAACCCGGCTCGGTCGCCTGGACTGCGCCAGGAGCCGGTGCCGGAGTCGGCGCGGCCGCCAGTCCCGAAGCCGGGGCCGGCTTGGTCGCGAGCGAATCCATGGCCTGAAGGTACTCGTCGAGCCGGCTGCGTTCGGACTCCGAGAGTCCGTCCCGATAATCGTGAGCGGCCTTCAGATACTGGGCCGCAAGATCATAGTCACCCTGGTTGAACAGATTTGCTCCCGCCCGCAGGTACTCGACCGGCGGCACCGGAGACGGTGGACGATTGACCGGGGCGGACGATGGTACGCCCCCCTGGTAGGCCCCTTCCGTGGCGGCCGACCAGGCCCCGATGCTCATCATCAGGATCGTGAGAGTTCTGAGCCTTCCCAACGCGACCTCCTTTCGCCGCGGGCGGAGACGACCGCCGACTTCCCTGGCGGCGGTCCTTACGTGGCCTCCGACGCGGGGCATTTGAAGACCGCCGAAATCCCATGACCGGGCCGCCTCGCTGTGGAGGACTGCCCGACCGGGAAGGACCCGGCGGCTGCACCCTGCTCCGATCCGGCTGCGATGGGTCTTGCCGAGGTGTGGTACGACCGGCGATGGCCGAGACAGGGACTGACGAGACGGTGTGCTACCGAAAAGCAACCGCTCGGTCAACCCCGACGGCCGCGGCAACCAAGCCGCGCCTCGCCATGCCCCGCCCTCGCCTCAACCTCGACCTCCTCCCCGGACCGATCACCCACCGACACCGGTTCCGGCTCCTCGAGGCCCATGCCCCTCGGCGACGTTCCCCTTTTGCCTGTGTGCCCCGCATCAACGCGACGGATGCGAACCGGGCACGCAGGATTCGGCGGTGTTCTGACTGTAGGGATCGTGACAATCGCCCGGAATCTTCAGTTCATTCCGGAAAAAAGGTCAACCCGCTTCAAAAATCGATCCCTCAGGACGTCTCCTCGCCCGCGAAACCCGACCGCATTGACCATCCCAGGACGCCCAACCTGGCTTGAATTCAGGGGTTTGTTCCCACACAATCGCGACAAAAAGCCAGGAAATGCGTCCCAATCTCTGCCTTGCGACCCCCAACTGAGCCAGGAGACTCGACGTTGGAAGACCACGCCGATGATCGCCGCATGATCTGCGACCAATGCAAGGGAGGCTCGCTGGCCCACCCTGAAGGGCCCAGGTCGTCCGTCCTGGGACGTGGGTGCTAAATTGCTCACCATCCTGCACGCAATGATGGGGGAACTGAGGACACTCATTTTTTCTTCGAGTCGCGCGGCACCCCCTCGGTCTGGCTCGATCGCTCCGAGAACGACCATTCGCACTCCTTCTCCCCCGATTCGGCCGGTTGATCCTTGCCCAGGCGGTCGTCGCTCAACCTCGAACCGTCGTCGCGAGCGAGGAGGAGTCCTGCACCACGTCCGATGAGCGCGGTCCGACCGGTTTCCGAGTCCCACCTGCTTGCGGCCAGGGCCAGTTCCCTCGCAATTCCGCTTCGAGGGTGAAACTCAGGAAGGTTCGAATCAACACGACCACGGCCAGCACCGTGATCGACTCGAACGTCAGATCAACGGCCACCGTGTGGATGATGTCTGCCGCGATGAGAAACTCCAGTCCCAGGAGAATCCCTTTACCAAGATGCTGGCGCACCTCAGCCATCATGCGTTCATAGGAATTTTCCTTGACGACGAGGAAGATCCCGCGCAGCACCACCTGAATCGCAATTCCGGTGATGATCACGATGCCGATCATCTCGACGATCGCCGCACACCACTTGGCGACCGGTTGAATCATCTCGGTCATGGACGGACTCCATGAGTTGACGAACAGTAATTTGTGAGATTCAGGATGTCTCTACGAACGAGTGTTCTTCGCGGAATCTTGCCGCAACTGCGAGACTCCTTCGCCCCTCGGTGATGACCTGGAAGTCCTCCGCTCCGCCCTGCGATGCAACAGGGCACAACGAGTGGAGGGCCTTCGTGTCAGGGGCGAATCGTTACCGTTGCAAGATCGCTGACAATCCCCTTGCCTTCGGGAGACGATTCGGGGCGACCCAGGCTCAACGCGATCCGAGCCGAGCGATTGGCGTCGAGCAACGACTCGGGAATCGAGATGCGCAGGGGTGATCGACCGGCGGCATTTCGGTCGAGCTGGTGGGAAAAATGCTCCCCTCGGGGGCCGAAGACGTTGACCCACCAGTCGGAACCGACAACCGGCTGCGGGCCATCCCATCGCACCGCGACCGGAATCTCGACGAATCTGCGTCCCAGCACTGACGTGATCCGGGGAGGTCCAGAGGGAACCCCGATCCGGGCGAGCTGTCCTTCCGGGATGGTGGGCGTGACCATCGCGTCCTCGACTGCGGCCAGCCACCAGAACCGATCCAGGTGCTCGACGGCTCGGCGGCGGTCACTCGGTTCGGGCACCAGACCCGAGAGGGTCGCTTGCGCGCGGTCAGGATCGAACGAAACCACCACATCGGCCAAATTTGGGTCGTCCGCCAGTACCCGTCGAATTAGGTCCGCGCCCGCTTCGGCGTCGAGGTCGAACGCCGGTCGAAGCCCCACATACGGGTCGGGACCAAGGTCCTCGGGATCGTCGATCATCGTGGGGGCGAGTGCCTCATCGGGGTCGCTTCGGAAATGGCCTCCCACACGGGCGAAGACCGAGCCGCTGGCAGGAGATCGGACCCACTCCTCAACGTTTCCGAAGGTGTGTGACAGGCCCCACGGGTTCGCCTCGTATCCGGGAGTGGAGGCGGGAACGGTCGTATCGCTGGCTTCGCCGGGTTCGGGGCCGAAGAAATTGGCTCCCTGCGGAAACTCAGGGCGGTCTCCCCACCAGAACCCCGTCGAGCGGCCCGCTCGGGCGGCGCGTTGCCACTCGTCAATCGAGGGAAATCGGTACGACAGGCCCGACGAATCGGCATCGCTCAGGGCTTCGAGGTAGGCCTCGGCTCGTCGAGGGGTCAGGTTTACCGCCGGCTGGTCGGGAGCGTCGAGAAGGAACTCGTCGGATCGGCCCGCATTGGGATCATGATCGGGCAATCGCGCCGCGACCTGGAGATTGGTGGCCTCGGTCGAGGCGAGGAACAGCCCAGGAGCTTCAGGACTTGAGACGATCCTAGCGAACCGCCAGCCGTCCGGCCCCGGTTTGGGCAAGAGCTGCGCGCCTTGCTCCGTGGGATCGAGCGCTCGACCTCGGCTGAACGGACCAACGGGCCGCCGACTCGAAGAAGCGGTGGTGGTCGGAAATTGGTCGATCGTTCCGGAAAGTGATTCTCCAAAAGGAGTTCCGCTCGCCGCGTCGACGAGCCTCGCCTCGATTCGGACCTGCTTCGGCAACCGGTTGCGGACCGCCTGCGCGGGGATCTGAACGGTAATCACCGACATACCAGGACCTTCCGAGGGCCGCATCGGCCGACGTTCGACCTGTCCATCCGGCAGCCTGACCTGGACCGCGTACCGAGCGCGTTGCCTTGGGGCCAAATCCGACCACTTCACCGATGCCCGAAGCAGGTACAAGGTTTCTCCCGGCCCCGGGTTCGAGACAAGCGAGGCCGGCCCGAGCCATCGCGAGAGCGAGGCGACCTCCTGCGAATCGAGCTGGCTGGCTCCCGACGCGACGGGCACAAACAGGGCAAGCTTGGCAAGCAGGGCAGGAACGGTCTTTCTCAATGGCTGCAACACGGCTTGGCTCCTCGACCGGTTCGAGATCCCGACACCAGAATCCTTCCTCGAGGCAAGCGATCGGTTCTGCCGATCGAGTAATGCCTCGCGTTGACCCCTTTCCGGCAACGGGACTAGAATAATGTGCGAACGCTCGCTGGTCTCCGATGTTGGATTGGCCCTTGCTCATGGCCATCACCTACCCGAACTCCCAGAGCATCGAGCATCACCTTCGCTCTGAGTACGTCTCGCGGTCGGCGAGCGCGCCTGCGTTTGAAGTCGAGGGTGATGGAGATTGATTACTTACTACAAACGGTACCGCATGGAGATCGATCTGGCAGGGATCACCCCGCCCTCGTTGCCGGCTCCTTACGATTGGAAACCCTGGGATGAGTCGCTGCTGGAAGCTCACGCTCAGGTGAAGTATCTTTGCTTCCGGGACGAGATCGACGCCCATGTCTTTCCCTGCCTCAGTAACCTTCCCGGCTGCCGTCGCCTGATGAGGGAGATTCGACGCAAGCCGGGTTTTTTGCCTGCGGCGACCTGGCTCATTGCTGCGCCGGCCGGCTATGTGGCCACCATTCAAGGGGTGATTGACCGTGAAGGCTTTGGCGCAATTCAGAACGTCGGCGTCCTGCCCGCCTGGAGAGGCCGAGGGCTCGGCGGTCGGCTTGTCTGCCGGGCCTTGATGGGCTTTCGCGAGCAAGGCGTCCCTCGAGCGTTTCTCGAAGTGACGGCCGAGAACTCGCACGCCGTCCGCCTGTATCGAACCCTTGGCTTCCGCCGTGTCAAAACGCTGTACAAGGCCGTCGATGGCTGATCCTCAAGGCGTTTGGCTCGGCCCCGTCCAGGGCAATCATCCGACACTCGATGCACGGCGGTTTGTCCTCTTCGCAACCTTCCCGATGCTGGAACAGGGAATCGGGTTTCCTGCCGCTCCCTGGCTGGGCTTCGGCTTGCTTCCCCCCGCCTCTTGCCTTCTTTGCCTTTGCCTCCCCGAGGAACCGCGATGACCCCCGAGTTGCATCAGCACCAGTTTCCCAACGGACTCATCCTGCTCGCAGAGCCGATGCCGCATGTCCAGTCGGCGGCGTTCAGCGTCTTGATTCCGGCGGGAGCAGCCTTTGAGCCGGCCGATCGACCCGGCGTGGCGGCGATGCTCGGTGAGTGGGTCACCCGAGGGGCCGGCGACCGCGACAGCCGCGAACTGCTCGGGGCGCTCGATGAGCTGGGGGTCTCTCACGCCGTTGGTGCCCAGACCTTGCACGCCAGCGTCTCCGCCGCGGCGCTCGGTCGCAACCTCTTGCCCGCGCTCGAAATCTTCGCCGATGTGCTCCGTCACCCTCGTTTCGAGGACGAAGAGGTCGATTCGATCCGCGCCCTCTGCTACCAGTCGCTCCGCAGCCTCGAAGACGATCCGGGATCGAAGACGATCACCGAACTGCGTCGAAGGCACTTTGCCGACCCCTGGGGACGCTCGGCCATCGGCACCGTTGAAGGAGTCACCGCCGCGACTCCCGAGGACCTGCGCGCCCACTACCGCCGGACCTACCGGCCCGACCGCGCCATCCTCGGCGTCGCGGGAGCGTTTGACTGGGACACGCTTCGTGACGAGGTCGCCCGCCTCTTTGCCGACTGGGAACCAGGGGCCGAGATCAATGTGACGGAACGCCCGGCCGGTCCGCACCGTGATCACATTGCCCAGGAAACGCAGCAAACCCAGATTGCCCTTGCCTTCCCGACTGTAGCGGTGGCCCATCCTGACTACTATCGAGCACGAGCGACCGCGGCGATCCTTGGCGGCTACACCTCGGCCCGCCTGTTCACCGAGGTCCGCGAGAAGCGCGGACTGTGCTACTCGGTCTTCGCCTCGTACGAGGCCCACAAGGACCGCGCTGCCGTGATCTGCTACGCCGGAACCGCTCCCGAACGCGCCCAGCAAACACTCGACGTAACCCTCGACGAGCTGCGCCGCCTGGCGGCCGAGGGGATCGAGGCCGACGAGCTGGATATGATGCGGGCGGGCTTGAAAAGCGCCTTGATCATGCAACAAGAATCGAGCATGAGCCGCTCGGCCTCCCTCGCGGCCGACTGGTTCCACCTGGGCCGCGTCCGCCCGCTCGACGAGGTCTCCGCCGCGCTTGACGCCTTGACCCCGGCTGATGTGAGTGCCTTTGCCGCTCGCATGGAACTGGACGCGATGACGATCCTGACCCTTGGGCCTGATCCGCTGACCCTCCCCTGAGCCGACCGAGAACCCCAAGCAGCAACGAACAGCAGATTCACCCGGCGAGCCCCTCTGGCTCGTACGATTTCCGAATGGCCGGGAAGGGTTTCCGGCCCCCTTGGACGTCCGAGTCGGCAGTGGTCCCGGATCGGTGGCTTCCTGTCATATTCCCGGAGTTTGCCGTGACGTTTTACCACGAGACGCTTCCCAACGGCCTGCAGGTGATCCTCGAACGCAACGAACTGGCGCGATCGGCGGCCGCCGGGTTCTTCGTGCGAGCCGGAAGCCGAGACGAAGCGCCCGAGCTGGCCGGCGTCTCTCACTTTCTCGAACACATGGTGTTCAAGGGAACCACCCGACGCGATGCCCTGGCCGTGAACCGCGACTTCGACCGGATTGGTGCCCGGCACAACGCGCAGACCTCCGAGGAGGACACGATCTATCACGTCTCCTGCCTCCCCGAGTACCTGCCCCAGGCGCTCGATGTGCTGGCCGATATCATGCGGCCAAGGCTCGACGCCGAGGACTTCGACACTGAGAAGCAGGTCATCATCGAAGAAATCAAGATGTACGATGACAACCCGATGATGGTCGCCTACGAGGCCGCCAAGGCGGCTCACTTCGACCACCACCCCCTCGGCAAGAGTGTGCTGGGGACGGTGGACACAATCGGGGCGTTAACCGTCGATCAGATGCGAGCCTACTTCGCCCAGCGCTACGGCCCTCCGAACGTGGTGCTGGCCGTGGCCGGAAACGTCGAGTGGTCCAAGGTGCTGGATCTGGCAGGCTCCCTTTGCAGTTCCTGGACCGGACCCGCTGCTGATCGCGACTTGGTTCCGCACCGAGGGGTCGGCCAGCCCCGAGGAATGCTTCGCAAGGACGACCATCAAGAAACCGTGATCGCCGTCGCCGATGCTCCCGCCCTGGAGAGTCCCGATCGGTATGTCGCCTCCCTGATCGCGACCATCCTCGGTGATCACTCCGGATCGCGGCTCTACTGGGAACTGATCGACCCCGGCCATGCCGACGGCGCCGATCTAAGCTTCCAGGATTACCAGGGAGCCGGAGCTTATTACTCACTCTTGAGTTGCGACCCGCCCTCGGCCCAGGAAAACCTGGATCGCATCGCCTCGGTCTACCGCACGTTCGCCGCCGAAGGAGCGACCGCCGAGGAGCTGGATCGCGCGAAGAACAAGATTCTCTCACGCCTCGTCCTTCGCTCGGAGCGTCCGATGGGGCGCCTGATGCCGCTCGGCTACGACTGGACCTACCGCCAAAGCTATCAGCCGATCGAGCAGGAAATCCTCTCCTATTCCGCGGTCAGTCTGGAAGAGATTCGCCGAGTGCTGGAGGAGTACCCGCTCCTCCCCATGACCCTCGTGGCTGTCGGGCCAAAAACCGACATTCACCCGCCGTCCTGAGTGCATCACGGCCATTTCGACCGGTGAAAGGAGCGCCCATGCGGATTGCCAGCCTCTTGCCCTCGCTCTCCGAACTCGTCTGCGACCTTGGTCGCGGGGAATGGCTCGTTGGCGTCACTCACGAGTGCGACTTTCCTGCCCACATCGCCCGATTACCCCATCTGACACGCAGTCGGATCGATCCGAGTGGCACCAGCGCCGAGATTGATGCGATGGTTGTCAAGCAAGGGGGGAGTCTGTACGAGCTTGACCGTGATTTGCTCGAAGCGCTCAAACCCGACCTGATTCTGACGCAGACCCAGTGCGACGTCTGCGCAGTCAATGAGGCGACGGTTCGTAAGGTGGCTGCAACCTTGCCTAACCATCCCCGCGTGGAGAGCGTCAATCCCACCGATCTAACCGGTGTGTTCGAGGTCTTTCGACGGGTCGGTCGCTTGCTCGATGCGGAAACCGAGGCCGAAACCCTGATCGGCCGCTTCGAGTCCACTGCCCGAGAGATCGCCCGACGGCGGGCCGGTCGGCCCCAACCAGGCACGATCATGGTCGAGTGGACCGATCCCCCCTTTACCTCAGGCCACTGGAACCCCGAGCTGGTCGCCCTGGCCGGAGGTCGAGAGCTCTTGGGCCAGAACGGCGAAGCCTCCAGACGGACGAACTGGCAGACGATCATCACCGCTCAGCCCGAGGTGCTCCTGATCGCTCCCTGCGGCTTCGAACTGGAGCGGGTCCGGCAAGAGATGGTCCCTCTCGCTCGGCTCGACGGCTGGCAATCGTTACCCGCCGTTCGCAACGGGATGGTGACGATCGCCGATGGCTCTGCCTACTTTGCCAGGCCAGGCCCCCGACTGGAAGCAAGTCTGCGCATCGCCGCCGCCGCCATCGATCCGGAAACCTGCTCCGACCTGGCTCCGTCCTCCGGCTGGGAACGCCTGGTCGTCGAGCGTTGAGCCACCTCGCCGTCGAAGCGATTCCCGGACCGTGTCTGCACAATAAAACGCTCGCCCTCGTACCAGCCCCTCGGGAAGAGGAATCCGGTTCGAGGGCGGGTGTTTTTCTTCGAGCGGCAGAGGAAAGAAACGGGTCTCCCTCTGCGGCGCCCGAGTCAGCAATCCGAGGACCGGGCTTTGGGTCAGAAGCTCCCCATCATGCCGCCGTACATCATGCCGATGTCATTGCCGCGGTTCTTCTTGTTCAGCTCGTTCGAGATCGAGAGCCGATACGACTCCCTCATGAACAGGAGCTGCTCGTCGGTGGCATCGGTCGACTGGTTGTGCAGCGCAATCGTGCCATCTGGCCGAAGCACGGCGACGACCGCAGGCAGCTCAAAGGTGCTCGGCAGCCCGAGGTTCTGTACCGGCGTCGGGCCTCCGATCGTGTCAATCACAAGCTGCCGGCTTTGCAGGTTGATCACCTTGTTTTGCGGCTCGTCTTCCCCTTCCACCGCCACCTGGCGCTGGGCGGGACGACCAACGAACTCGCCGGGAGCGGTCGGGAAGTTCGAGACGACGAGAGAGCCGGTGTTGGAATCCCAGGCGGCCACGTCAAAGACCACCGTGTCGGCACTGTATGCGCCGCCACGAGCCGGATTGAGCGCGAAGATCGAGACATCCGCCGGAACGCGAACGATCTCGGTCGGGTCGCTCCAGGGGCCAGCGAACTCTCGGGCCTCGGTATCGACGCCGGGGGCCACATCCTCTCGGTTGTAATTGGGATTCGACACGACCACCCGAACGCGGTAGCGGTAGGTCGTTCCGGGATCGACGGTATAGTCGATGGCCCGCACCATGACGATGTCTTCCTCGGTCATGTGTTCCGGACCGGCACCGGCAGGGCGGCCCATACCCATGCCCATGCCCATCCCCATCATGCCGTATTCGCCCATCATCCCCATCTCGGATCGGCCGCCCATCATGGAGCCCATCATGCCCTGGCCCATCATGGATTCCATCATGCCGGGGTCGGACATTCCCCCTCGGCCGCCCTCCATCATTCCCATCATTCCCATCATTCCCATCGGCGTCTCCTCCTTTTCTTCCTTCTCGGCGAGCAGCTCGCGGAGTTTGTCAGGAGGAATGAGCTGGGCGTGGTGGACGCCGGCCCAGTAACCGGCGGACAGGTAAGGGAGGAAGGCGACGATCGGATCGAGCCGCACCGGATCGGGAGTCAGTTCGACCGAGGGGTCTTCCTCGAAGGCGACGTCCTCGACAATCTGGTTCAGGGTGTCGGGATCGACCGTGGTCCACGAGGACCAGTCACCCACAACGGGGTCATAGGACTGGCGGCTCAGTTCGATCCGCTTGTAGTCTGGGTGTGACTCGGGGCTCTCGACGGGGACCTTCAAGGCCGTTGCGTAGCGCTCGCGGAACTGCTTGTTGTTGAGCAGCCCGACGACCGCAACCCAACGCTGACCGCGGACCTCGGTCTTGAAGTCGACCGGGGCCGTCGTTTCGGTGGAATCGTCTTCCTCAGGCAACGGAAGACCCGCCGCGCCGGCAATCGCCGCCTGAGACTTCTTGGTGCTCACAGACTCCTGACGCGCGGCCAGTTGTTCCTCGCGCACGTTCTTCTTGGTCGTGGCTCCTGTGCCTCCCATGCCGGGCATCATGCCCTGTCCCATGCCGTACATGGCAGCCATTCCGGACATGGACGATTTCTTCTCATCGGGATCGGGAGGAACGAGATTCCCTGAGGCATCTCGGACAGCGAACGGCATGCCTCCCCGTCCGGAAGTGGCAATCAGTTCGTACGGAGCAAGCAGCTCGTTATTGACCGAGTCTCGAATCAGGCCCGCGCCCGGTTCCGCCTTGACGAAGGCTCGGGCCAGAGAGAATTGACGGACGTCAACCTTGGTCGTCTCTCGTTTGGCGACCTGGGTGCCAAAGTCTTGAAGGACCATGCCATCGTCTTCGATCTTCGAGACGATGGCCTTCTCATCTTGCTGGCGGTTGATGTTCTGCTGCGCCTGGTTGGCGATTTCGCTGACACGGTCGGGCGTCGTATCGATCGTCTCCTTGCTCACGGCAAGGAATACGAACACCAGGCAGAGCACGGCGGTCACGGCCACGGCCACCTTGTCGGCGAACCGCAGCGCGAGCGTCTTGAGTTTCTCCACCGTCGGGTTGGCCATTGGGCATGCTCCTTCGGATTCCGATCGGACTGGGTTCGGTCGAATACGTTCAGATGTTCGAGAAGGGAGTGTTCCGTGGTCCGCTTCAGGCAGTCATTCCCACCACGTTTGGGAGGGGAATTTCAGAGGGCAATTCTTGAACTGCCCTCCCCCAAAACCGGTGGTTGGAAGAACCGAATGTCGCGGAAACCGATTGGCCTCGGGAACCGATCCACGAACCGTCGGTTGGGCGATCAAAACCGAGAGGGTGCGGGATCAGCCGGCGCGATGGCCGACTCGTCGGCCGGAGGAGCCGGAGCCTCCTCGACAGCCTCCGGTTCGGGAGTCTCGGCGGCCGGAGGATCGGCAGGAGTCTCATCAAGCACTGGAGTTTCAACGGCCGTGGCCTCCGCCTCGGGCGTATCGGTAGGCAGAGCGGCGTCGGGAGTGACCGCTGTGTCGGTGGCCGTTTGATCGACCGGCTCCTCGGTCAAGGATTCGTCGGCCAGATCATCGGTCATCAACGCATCGGTCGATTCCTCTCCAGGGCTCTGCGAATCGGCGGGGGCCTCAGGAGCGGGCGGGTAGTAGAACCGGGCCTGAACGTAGACCTGAAGCTCCACAACGTTGTAATAGGGGTCGAAGATCGTGACTTTCTCCGGCTCAGTCTCCTCGCTACCGTCTTTTTTCTGATTCGGACCAGCCAGATCTCGCTTGACCCGAGACCGAGGCTGGTTGGACGGAGCTCCCATGCCTCGACCACCCATCATGCCGGGCATCATGCCCATTTCGCCGGGCATTCCCATCATCCCTTGCATCTGCATCATGCCCATTTCGCCGGGCATTCCCATCATCCCTTGCATCTGCATCATGCCCATTTCACCGGGCATTCCGCCCATCATGCCGGGCATCATGCCTTCCATGCCATACACACCGCCGCCCATTCCCATGCCGAAGCCACCCATCCCGGCATATCCCGAGAACCCTTGGCCCTTGACAGGAGGCTGAACGCGGGTCTTGGGGCGGGTCCAGTTGGCCTCGAGTACTCGCATGGTCATCGGTGAATTTTCAAACTCGACCAGCAGGTTCTGGATCGAGTTCTGATCGATCAGCACGGAGACGTACGCAGGGTAGTCGCGGAACAGTTCCACCCCGTCTTCCTGGAGGAACCGGACAGGGCCACCCCCCTTTGAGGTGCCCATTCCACCCATGCCCCCCATCATGGCTGCCATGCCTTCCATGCCTTCCATCATGCCGGGCATCATTCCGCTTGCGCCACCGGCGCCGCCTTCCATCATGCCCCGCATGGAGTCGGCCTGGCCCCCACCCATGCCGGCCATGCCGCCGGCCGAGGGGGTTTCCGGTTCGATGGCCTGACCACCCTTCGTGACCTCAGGGGGATCCTTCAGCTCGAAGCCCAGTGCCGTCGTCCGGTGGTCGACGGCGGCGGGGTTGCCAACTTCGAGGCGGGTCAGTTGCTTGATCGCGGCCGTTTCCCAGTCCTTCGCGCCGGCCTTGCGGTTAACCTCGGCAATGACTTCGAGGATCGAGCGGCGGACCCAGAGATTTTCCTGATACTGCCAGATCTTGCCAATCGACGGCAGATTATTGATGTCGAAGGTCACGGTCTGGAGCAACGACTCCATCGGGGGGACCACAACGATCCCTTCTCCTTCGATCGGGTCCCAGGGCTTGACGACATCGTAGACGTTCTTCGCGTAGTCGTCGTAAACCTGGCTATAGAAGTAGGCGACCCGCTGGGTCTCATTCTCGGAGATGTCTTCGGGGATGTCTCGGCCCCACTCGGTCAGTTGCGGGGCGACTTCCTCGGGCCAGTCGAGCAAGGGGGCCTGCCGATCGTAAAGACGCCGGTGAGCCTCGTTCACATCCTTCTCGATCAGCCCGATCTTCTTCTGGGTGAAATCCGCGTACTGGCCGTTGGGAACGGTGCCAGAGGTGTAGGACTGAGCCCCTTGCTCAGCACTCTTGATTTCGGCGGCCTTGGACTCGGCTTGTTCCTTAACCGTTCCGGCGGTGACAACGTAGCCGATGACCGGCAGCAAGGCGGCAATGAACAGCACGATCCAGAAACGATTCTGGATCAACAGTCGAAGGATATCCTTGGCATCCATGGCGGTCGGTTCCGGTAGGCTCGGGGAATCACGAATCGTTCCGATGTGAACAGGCAAGACGAGCATTGGCCGGAGGATCAGAACGCCGGCCGATCCGGCCCGGCCGACGCTCCTTGCGTGGAGCCTCGGCCAAGCCGAAGGGAATGGACTCAAGGCGTTGCGGCGTCCGCTGGCGTTTCGGCGGCCGGAGTGGCCCCGCTTTCCTCGCCGGTCGGAAGCTGCTGAAGGGTTTCCTGAATGGCCTGCTCAGACTCGGCCGCCGACTCTTGCTCGAACTCTTCGAGGTTCGGTGCCTGGACCTTGCCCCGGAACTTCGCTTCCGCTTCGCGCAACCCCTTGGCCAGCTCGGTCGCCTCGGGTGCCGGTTTCTCCTCGGTCGGGGGTTGCCAGACCACATAGATGACAAAGTCGGTCCGCGTCAGGTAGTCGATGTCCGGCTCTTTCGTCGTTCCCCCCATCCCATTGAAGGCTGAGGTTCGACCTCCCTGAGCGCCCATCATGGCCATCATGCCCATTTCACCGGGCATTCCGCCCATCATGCCGGGCATGCCGCCCATCATGTCAGCTCGGCCACCGCCCATCATGTCCCCGTATTCGCCCATGCCTTCCATACCGGGCATCATGCCCGGCATGCCACCCTGGGCTCCCATCATGCTCATCATGCCTTCCATGCCAGCCATCCCTCCGGCGCCTCCAGCCCCTGCGGTCGGAGCGGGAGTGGAGTGTCGCAGGGTGGGAGCACTTGTCGGCAGGCTGTTTGAGGCGAGGGCTTTCTCGCTCGTCCAGGTGGCATCGGTGAGGAGCCACCGAAGACCCGCATGAGAGAACCCGAGGCGTCGGAACGGGACTTCCCAGAACCGGGGTAAGACCCGCTCGGTGAGGAACAGATAGGGGCCTCCCTCGCGATCGCGGAGGGACAAGGGGTTGTAGTGGTGGCCGATCAACTCAATCACCCAGCCAGAGCCCTCGGGAGGGTTCTCCTGGTCGTAGGGGTGCATGGTATTCTTGGTTCGATTCGGCACCTCCTGGGTGTTGTCGAACCACTGTGCGAGATCGCTCTTGTAGACGGGCCGGATGGCGTCGATGTGTACCCGTTGTAATTCAAGCTGTCGGCGATTTTCCGGGTTCTCGAAATCGACGTCCTTGAACCGGGCGTCATCCCTCGGATCGTACGTCGCCGCGCTGAGAATCTGGAAAAGACTCTTGAAATCGGCCCCATCGGGGCTGGTCTCGACGAGTGTTTCCCCCTTCGTCTTCAGCGTGTTGAACTGGCCCAGGTCGGTGTCGTACTTGCTCTTGAAGCTGTCGCCGTTGGATTTAACCGACTTGGCCCGTGACACGGCCTCGGCAAACTCGGCGTTATCCACCTTGGCCAACGCGCGGTAGTCACCCAGGAACAACGCGGAGAAGCCCAGAAGCAAGAGCGAAGCGGCCAGCAGGGTCAACGGCTTCTTGGCCCGAATCATTCGCGCCTGGGCAATCTCGCCTGGCAGCAGGTTGGTCTTCAAGCCTCCCAGATTGAGCCCTTGCACGCCGAGTCCGTACGATACGGCGAACGAGGCGATGTTCTCCTGGAACTGAGGAGCCGTGAGCACTTCTTCACCGACGACCCGGTCGAAGTGCTCCAGTTTCTCGACCTCCATATTCAGATTCTGCTGGAGGAACTTCTGCAAGCCCGGCAGTTTGAAGCCGTTGCCCAGGCCGACGACCTTCACCACCTTCGCCTGGCGGTTCACGCTGCCGTAGAAGCCGATCGAGCGCTGAACCTCGCTGGAGAAGTCGTTGAAGACATTCCGCATGGCCGTGAAAACGGCGCGGGGGTCGGGGGCCTTCGTGGCGTTCCGCTTCAGGTGCTCAGCCTTGGCGAAGGTAAGCTTCAGCTCCTTCGTCAAAGCCCGCGTGAAGTGGTTGCCTCCGATCGGCACGTTCCGCTGCCAAATGCGCTGGCCGTCGGTGATGATCAGGTCGGTATGGTCGGCACCGATGTCGAGCAAGACGATCGACCCGCCCGGCTCGATCGCGGGAGCCGCAGCCGCGGCCTCCCCGTCCTCTCCTTCGGCCGCCACGCCCAGTTGGGGGCGGAGCCGGTCGTAGGCGATGAAGTTGTAAAGGGCGATCGGGCTCATCTGAACGATTTCGACCTCGATCCCCGCCACGGTGAACGGCAGGATCGAGCGCTGAATCTGCTCGCGCTTCATCGCGAACAGGCCGACCTCCGTCTGCGAAAACTCCTCATCCCCTTCGGTGGCAATTTCCTGCCAGTCCCAGATCACCTCTTCGAGGGCGAAGGGAATTTGCTGGCGGGCCTCGAACTTGACGATGTCCGGAACCCGTTTCTTATCCACCGGGGGCAGCTTGATGAACTTCACCAGGCCAGACTGGCCTGGCACACCAATGGCAACCGGAATTCCCTTGACCTCGTTACGTTCGAGGAACGTGGTCAACGCCTCTCGAACGAGTTCTTCAGGGTCGGCGTCGGGCTGACTGAGGATCTTCGGGTATTCGATAAAGTCGAAGGCCTCGGCCACGACATGATCGGGGGAATCGCCCGGCGCCAGCTTCAGGGCCTTCAGCGCGGACAGGCCGATATCGATGGCCCAGACGGGCTGGATCTTCGGCATGCGGTCATTCTCCTGCGGGCCGGATGTCCGGGCCGGTCGGAAGCTCCGAACTGGCTTTGAGTTGCGTCGAATGAACTGGAGAGGGGAGGCGGAGGTCACTCGTCCTTTCAAGACGAGTCCAGAGCCACCAAGGGCCCCACGCTAGCAGAGCGATCGGCGCGTCGTCAATCATTGGGGACCTGTGAACCTCCGTCGCTGTTTCTTTCGACGCTGAGGAATCACCCTGAGTTCCCGACTGTTGCCGAACCCGATCACGTCCACCACAACCGACCGTCAGACGGCCGGTTGTTGAACCTCCTTCGTTTAACATACGTGAGAACCGTCGTCCAAGAGGCTTACCGAATCAACTGCCGTGATCTTGTCTCGTGCTAACCCGTACGATGCGATTGGATTCTCGGGACTCCGACCGAATTCTCATCGTGATCCATCCACCTCGGACCTTGAGAACACAACCTCACCCTCGACGATCGTCTCGGTCACTTCCGACGCTCGGACCTCCTCCGGAGTACCGGCAAACGGGTCGCGGTCGATCACCGTCAGGTCGGCTCGAAAACCGGGGCGAAGCACTCCGAGCCGCTCCTCATCAAACGCCGCAAAGGCCGACCCTGCGGTAAAGGCCCGCAACGCCTCGTGCAGCGAGAGCAGGTGCTCGCTATGCCAACCTCCGGCCGGAAGCCCCTGCCCATCTCGTCGAGAGAGCGAGGCGTAAAGCCCCCAGAACGGGCTGACAATCTCGACCGGAAAATCTGATCCGAACGCCAGCTGCACGTTCGCATCCCGGAACCATCGCCACGCATACGCCCCCAACACACGATCGGGACCAAGCCGAGCGTCAGCCCATCGCATGTCTGTGCTTGCATGAGAAGGCTGCATGGACGCAATGATTCCCAGCTCGGTGAAGCGGGGAACATCCTGCGGACGGACCACCTGAGCGTGTTCGATCCTCAATCGAGCATCGGTCGCTCCCGGAACGGCGGCGAGTGCTTCGGCGTAGGAGTCGAGTACCAGTGCGTTCCCCTTGTCTCCAATCGCATGGGTGCAAACCTGCCAGCCGTTGCGTAGGGCGGCGATGGTGGTGTCTCGGTGGCGATCGGGATCGATCAGATACAGCCCGGTGTTCTCGGGGTCATCGTGGTATGGCTCAAACATCAAGGCCCCTCGCGACCCCATCGCGCCATCAATGAACAGCTTGATTGCCTGGTATCGGAAGCGGGCATCGGAGGAGGCCGGTTCGGGAGCCTTCGAGGCAAACTCCACCTCCTGGCCGTCCGGAGGATTCGCCATCCCGTAGACCCGGAGCTTGAGCAGCCCTTCCTGGTCGAGCTGGCGGTAGATCGTGGCGATGCTCGGTGGAATTCCCGCGTCGTGCACCCCGGTCAGGCCGGCGGCGAGGCTGGCATCCTGAGCCAGCAAGATGCGTCGCCGCAGGTCTTCGGTCGATTCCCCCGGAGCCACCCGTCCGATCAGACCCATCGCGCCATCAATGAAGATTCCCGTGGGATTCCCGTTCTCATCTCGGATGATCTGGCCATCGCTCGGCGGCTCCGACGCCGCGGTCACGCTGGCGAGCTCCATCGCTTTTGAGCTGGCCCAGCCGGCATGCCCATCGACCCGGCGGAGCCAGACGGGGCGATCCGGGCTGGCCTCGTCGAGAATGCTCGCGTCGGGAAACTCGCCTCCGGGCCAGAGACTCTGATCCCAGTTCCGGCCGAAGACCCAGCCCCCTTCCGGGGTCTGCTCGGCGCGCTCTCGGATCAGACGCTTCACTTCGTCGAGCGAGGCCACATCGCGCAGGTCCACTTCTTCCAGCGACGAACCGAGCATCAAGAGGTGGACATGAGCATCAATCAGCCCCGGCATTGCGAAGCCGCCGGGACGATCAACGACCATTGTCTTCGGCCCTCGGAAGGAGTCGATCTCTTCCCGAGAACCGACCGCGAGAATCTCCCCATTCCGCGCCGCCAGGGCCTCGGCCCACGGAAACGCAGGGTTTCCCGTCCAGATGCGAGCGGCGGAGACGACCAGATCAGCCGGGCCATCCTCCGTGAGCCGGAGGGCCCGGCCGGGCAGGGTGTCCATGAATGCTCCCTCGGAGATAGCCGGTTCTCCGGCAATGAACAGGTAAACGACCCCTGGGGCGTACTGGGTCGGTGCATCGAAGGTGGCGGTATCCCGGAACGTTTCCGGATCGAAGACGACCAGATCAGCCACCGCCCCTTCCCGGATCACGCCCCGATCGGCCAGGCCAAGGATCTCCGCCGGAAGGCCGCTCGACGACCGGATCGCCTGCTCCAGGGTGATCACTCCATCGTCCAGGGCGTAGCGAATCTTCCGAGGGAAGGTGCCGTACGATCGTGGGTGCGGCTGGTCATCGCCGCCGGGCAGGTGGGCCGAGCCATCTGATGCGGTGGCGACGAACTCGCGTTGCATGATGTGGCGGACGTCCTCCTCGGTCATGCCGAAGCTCACGCCCGAGGCCCCACCGTTGCGCTCGATCTCGATGACGATCTCCTCGGCCGGTGTGCCTTCCGCCTTGGCGATCGCCGCAATCGACTTGCCGACCCACTCGGGACGGGGCGCATAGCGGGCAATCCGGATCGACTCCCCCCCGTTCCGCGATTCCAGGCCCTCGCGAATCCCATCTCGGAGCTCGGCCCCTCGCTCCGGATCATCGGCGATTTTCGCGAAGGCGTCTGAGCCGTCACGCACGGCCCAGTCGGGAATCACCATCGCACTGACCGAGGTGCTCGACGCGATGTACGGGTACTGATCGGCTGTGACGACCTGCCCGGCGGCTCGGGCCTCGGCAATCCGATCGCAGGCCGGAACCACCAGCCCCCACGCCCGTTTGCCGCTCGCCTTCAAGTGTGAGATATGCACCGCTGCGCCCGACCCCTGGCCAATCTGAATGGCCTCGTCGATCGACGTCAACAACCCCGTTCCTTCTCCCCGGATGTGGCTCGCATAGAGCCCGCCGTGCTCGGCCACGACCTTCGACAGCTCGATCAGCTCCTCGGTGTCGCCGTACTGGCTGGGAATGTAGATCAGGCCGGTCGACATTCCCCAGGCCCCCCCCTCCATCCCTTCGGCGACGAGCTGTTGCATGCGCTCCAGCTCCTCGGGAGTCGCCTTGCGATCGTCGTTACCCATCACCTCTCGGCGGATCGTGCCGTGCGGGATCAGGTGGATGACATTCGTGCCGGCCCCCCTGGCATCGATCTCCGCCAGATAGCCCGCTACGTCGATCGGCCCCGAGCCGCAATTGCCCGTCACAATCGTCGTGACCCCTTGCGCCTGGAAATTGCGATTCGGCCGCGTGTCGTCGAGTAGGATCGACCGGTCTGAATGGCTATGCAGGTCGATGAACCCTGGCGCCACGATCAGCCCCGACACGTCGATCACCCGAGCCTTCGGGTCTGCCTCGAAGCGGCCGACCGCGACGACCCTCCCGTCTTTCAGGGCAACATCGGCGACCGTCCGGTCCGCCCCGGTGCCATCAACGAGGGTCCCACCCTTGAGAACCAGATCGGCGGGAATCTCCTCCCGGCCCTGAGACGCCACCCCCGAACCGAGCCAGGCCGCCAGAGACAGCGTCGTGATCAATCGAGCAGACAACCTCATGGATCCTCCCTCTCGGGGGGCCGATCCCCCTGGCCCCTTTTGTTTGTTCCAGTTCCTCGGGCAAGCGAATCGCCCGATTATGAGGGGAGGGTGAACGAGGTGCCAGCATCTTCTCGACCGCGCCGTCCTGCCCGGGGCACCCCGATTTGGACCAGCGAGCATCGCCCGTGATCTGGAGTTAATGCAAACGGCCTCCGACCCGCAAGGCTGCGAATCGGAGGCCGTGATTGATTTCTCGGGGATCGTCCGAAAGACGATCAACAAGGCAAGCGAGCGGTTAGCTTCGGTCAGCGGAACTTGCGGTTCGGGACTCTGCCGATCGCCGGCCGGTGCGGCCGGTGTTGGCATAAGAAGCCGTCAAGGCGCCCAGCAGCAGCGAGCGGCGACCGCTCCGGGCCGAGACCCCGCCGCGTCGGATGCGGGCCATGGCTCCAGCCCATTCGAACCCGTTGTGCGTCGGTGCGGTCTTCTTCTTGGAATTCACCACGCTCATCGTTTCCCATCACTCCAGAACTAGGAGGCCAGGACGCGAAAATCAGCGACCTTGACCATATCCATCCAATCCGTTGCACCGAGTTCGCCCCGCATCCCGGCAGCCCTGGCTCGCGATCCTTGGCGGCCATGCGACCGGTCGCGGTGTTCCACCACCGCGGGGGCCGGGTGTTCGGATTCAAGACCTTTGGGGTCCACGCTGCGCACGACCGGTAGGGGGGGAGAGCGCGAACCGCCTTCCTGCGACCGAGGGCCGGAGGAATACCCCGAAGTTATCGTCTCAACCAGCGCCGGACTTCACGAGATTCAAGGATCGGGAGGTTCAGATGACCCCAAACGATCGAATCTGGTGAGGTCATGACCGCCGTTGCAACGACATGGGGTCTTCGCTCGGAAATCCCGTGATCGAGGTACTCGCATCCTAATCCCGTAAGCAGGACTGGGCAAGTGAAAACCCGAATCTTCACACCGATTCAACATTTTGATGCGATCAGCGCGTGGGATTCTCCTCCGAGTTCGCCGATTCTCCGGCCTGGAGCGGCTCGGCCTCCGCGTCGACCGTCGCTTCCTCCGGTGCCGAAACTCCCGGTTCCCCGGGTATCGGCACGACCTCCGGTTCCACCTTGGGGACCATCAGCACGATGACGATCATGGCAATCGTGCTCAGGCCGTTGAAGGTGGCATGCGCGGCAATCGGAGCAACGATGCTCTTGGTTCTCCGGTACAACAGTCCCAGCGCGATTGCCAGTACGAACAGCGGCAACGGCGCGGGCCATTGCCCGAAATGGACGATCGCAAAGACTGCGGCAGGAACCACCAGCGCCGTAAGATTGGCCACGCGCGGATTGAGACCGGGCTGCAAGTCGTTCGAACTCAGCTCCGAGACCTCGTCATCCGCCCTCGTCGGGCGCGTCACGCCGAACCGCTTTTCCAGCCATCCCTGCAAGACTCCCCGGAACAGCAACTCTTCCGCGGCCGGTGCAAAGATCACGGCCGAGAGAATTCCCAGGATCATCACCCACGGAGAGCGCTCCGCAAACAGCATTTCCATCAGCGGGTGTGGGGTCGGCGGCCAGATGAGAATGGCCGTGAGCTGCACACCGTAAATCAATGGTAAGCAGAAGATCGCCGTCAACACCCCAAGGATCAGATCACGGCCGACTCGGTCCCAGACGAGCCCGAAGTCGATGGCTCGGGCCTGGTTCCAGAGTGCCAGGAAGCCCGGCACCACAATCAGGATGGCCAGATTGATCAGGGCGACGGCGCTCATTGCCGTGACGAGGTTCGGCTCGTCTTCCTCACCGCGAAGGGCTCTCAACAACTCGGCCATGGCCAGCGTTGCAAACTGCCACAGGAAAAAGCTCGCAAAGACCTGCGGCCCTCCCCACGGCACCGGTCTTCCCGATCGGGTCGGGATCACTGGCCTGCCGCTCCAGATCCGCTCGATCGCAATGGCCCAGGCCGTCGCAATGGCCAGCAGCACCAGCCCTGCCATCCCCACCAAGATCCAGGCCGTTTGCATCGAGATCTTGAGATCAGCAGCGTCGAGCGGCATGAGCGGGAGCACTCCGTTGAAGGTTCGGTCCGGGGCTTGGTCGAGAGTAGCTTCGCAACTTATCCTAGGTCTGACGGGGCTCGCGGGCCACCTTGTCCGATTTCCCGCAATGACCTAGAATCGCAACCCGCTTCCCCCAGGGGCCAGTTCCCGGGATGGATTTGCCACGATCCTGACGCCAAGCCAAGGCCGGTTCCCCCCGATGCTTCCTGCCGCCGAGCAACTCGAACTCCTCCGCCGGGGGATCGACGCGATCACCCCCGAGCCCGACTTCGTGAAGATGCTGGACCACTCGGTCCAGACCGGAACCCCCTTGCGCGTCAAGTACGGCATCGACCCGACCGGTATCGACGTCCACCTCGGCCACACGGTCCCCCTCCGCAAGCTCCGGCAATTTCAGGACCTCGGCCATACCGCCGTGATCATCATCGGCAATTATACTGCCCTCGTCGGCGATCCCTCCGGCCGAGACGAGACCCGAGCCGCCCTCACCGAGGCTCAGGTCGAAGCCAATGCCAAGGACTATCTCGAACAGGTCGGCAAGATCATCGATCTCGACCGTGCCGAGGTCCACCGAAACGGTGACTGGTTCTCGACCTGGTCGTTTCTCGACGTGCTCGACCTCTGCCGACGCATGACCCTCGGGCAGATCTCTGCCCGAGACGACTTTTCCAAACGCATTGCCGCCGAAAAACCCGTCTATCTCCACGAATGCCTCTACCCCTTGATGCAAGGCTGGGATTCGGTCGAGATCCGGGCCGATGTCGAACTCGGAGGGACCGAGCAACTCTTTAGCCTCCTCGTCGCCCGAGACTTGCAACAGGCTCGCGGCCAGCGCCCTCAGGTGGCCATCACCCTGCCGATCCTCGTCGGCACCGACGGCCACCGCCGCATGGGCAAGAGCCTCGGCAACTACATCGGGGTGGCCGAGCCTCCCGAGACCCAGTTCGGGAAGGTCATGAGCATCCCCGACGAGCCGATGCGGCAATTCTTTACCCTGCTCACCAACCTGCCGATGGCCGAGGTCGAGCAACTGCTCGCTCCTGGCGTCAATCCCCGAGACGCCAAGGAAGCCCTCGGCAAGGCGATCGTCTCCCAGTACTACGGCCCCGAGGCCGCCGAGGCCGCCGCCCTCGCCTTCCGCCGCCGCGCCGCCGGAGAAGACCCCGATGAGATCCCCGAGGTCACGCTCCCCCGCGATCAGCTCGATGGCGACGGGAAGATCCCCCTGCCCCGTCTGATCGTCGCCCTGAACCTCGAATCGAGCACCTCGAACGCCCGCCGGGTCATCGAAGGCGGTGGCGTGACCCTTGGTCCCGACCGCGCTGTTGCCAAAGATCCGAAGCAGGCCATCGCCGTCGAGGACGGGTTGATCGTCCGCGTCGGCAAGAGGAAGATTGCGCGGGTGAAGCTCTCTTAACGCCGATCACGCGATCGCGATTGCGAGGCGCGCTATGGCCACCACGGCAGCCGACCGAACCCGCGAGCACGGTGCCACACAGACCGACGCCTCAGACCTCGACCCCCTTCAACACGACGTCAGAGACGCACTTCCTTCCTGAACAAAGGACGTCCCCCTCATGGCCGAACATGGCATTGGATTCGTCGGCTGCGGCATGATCGCCGAGTTCCACACCAAGGCGATCAACGAGATCCCGAACGCCCGTGTCGTGGCCGCGTTCGACCCTGTCCGCGAGCGGGCCGAGAAGATCGTCGGCATGGCCGAGGGGGGAGACGTGGCCGTCTTCGACACCCTCGACGCCATGCTAGCCCACCCCGGCGTCACCGTCGTCAGCGTCTGCACCCCCAGCGGCGCCCACATGGACCCCGCCGTTGCCGCCGCGAAGGCTGGCAAGCACGTCGTGGTCGAGAAGCCCCTTGAAATCACTCTCCCTCGATGCGACGCGATCATCGAGGCCTGCGACTCGACCGGCGTCCGCCTTTGCACGATCTTCCCCTCGCGCTATTCCGCCGCTAATGGCCGCTTGAAGGAGGCGATCGAGGTGGGCCGCTTCGGCCGCTTGACCCTCGGCGACACCTACATCAAGTGGTGGCGGACCCAGGAATACTACGACTCCGGCGGCTGGCGCGGCACCTGGGCGCTCGACGGCGGCGGGGCGCTCATGAACCAATCCATTCATAACGTCGACCTGCTCATCTGGATGATGGGCGAGATCGAGACCGTCACCGCCCTGGCCGCCACCCTCGCCCACGAGCGGATCGAGGTCGAGGACACCGTCGTCGCCGCCATCCGCTTCAAGAACGGCGCCCTCGGCGTCATCGAGGCCGCCACCAGTGCCTACCCCGGCCTCTCGAAGCGGATCGAGATCCACGGAGACCGCGGCTCGGCCCGGATCGAGCAGGACGACATCACCCTCTGGGAGTTCCAGGAGAAGGTCCCCAGCGACAACGACATCATCGCCGCCATGGCCAAGGCCGGCGCCACCGGCGGCGGCTCCGACCCCCGCGGCATCTCCCACGCCGGCCACCGCGACCAGCTCTCCGACTTCCTCGCCGCCATCGACGAAAACCGTCCCCCCTTCGTCGACGGCAAGGAAGGGCGCAAGGCCGTCGAGGTCATCCGCGCCATCTACAAATCCGCCGCCGAAGGGGGCAAGCCGGTAACCTTGCCTCTGCACGACGCGTGAGCCGTCATCACCTCGTCGGACAGACCGAACATCCTGCCCGACGGGCTTCCGACGACTCCGCGTGGCCATCAGGCTGCAGCCGAAGCCTTGGACCTGCTCGTCATGGCATGGAAGAAAACGCTCGTCCGGGTTCTCCGAGGGACAGCCGACTCCTCGATCCGATTTGACGAGGTTCGGCTGTTACTGGAACACCCTGGATTCGAGGAACGAATTCGAGGAGGCCATCACATCTTTACGCGAGAAGGGATTGAGGAGATCCTCAATCTCCAACCTCGTGGAGCTTTAGCCAAGGCCTACCAGATCAAGCAAGTTCGAGACGTGATCGTTCAATATCAATTGGCGGGGAACGACGATGAACACAAATTCACGTTATGAAGTCATTCTCTATTGGAGCGATGCAGACCAGGCGTTCATCGCCGAGGTCCCCGAACTCCCCGGATGTGCCGCGGACGGCCTTTCCTATCGAGAAGCGCTCGATGCAGTTGAGGTGGTGATCGCTCAATGGATCGAGACAGCGAAGGAACTCGGCAGGCCTATTCCAAAACCTCGGGGTCGTTTAATATTCGCTTGAATGATTCATTTCGCATTGTGTGAATTCTTAAAAATCAAAAATTTCTCATTCTGGCTTTCCTTTGAAATCCCCGCAGAGAGTCACTCGGCAAAGGGAGCGAGCGCATGTGGGACGAACATGAGCGGTTCACCGGGCGATTCGGCCGGGTGTGCGGGTGGTTCATCGTCATGATCGGAGCGGCGATCGCTCTTGTGAGCCTTGTGTTCAATACCACCGCCGTCTTCCTGGTGTACGTGAAATTTCTCGCCTTGCTGGGCTTGATCGGCCTCACCTATGCGCTGATACTGCTCGGGATCACGACGATCGCGAACGGTTTCTACCAGGGGGTACGAGCGATCTGGATTCGGCACTCGCGGTAAGCTCGGCACGCTTCGCGTTTCTCACCTCAACATCGTGGCTCAACGGAGTGACCGCCGATGTTCCCCAAGCCCGCCCGCGTCAAGCGTCGCAACCGGTTCGTCGACTACGCCGCGTATCTCGGTGTGCGGATGGTCGTCTTCATCGCGCAGTCGTTGTCGATGCGCCAGTCGTACGCCCTGGCCGATGCCATCGCCGCCCTCGTCTACAAAATCGACAAACGCCATCGGCAAGTCGCCATGGAAAATCTCCGGCACGCCTTCGGTGATGAGTACACCGACGAACAACGCGACCAGATCGTCCGAGGGGTCTATCGGCATTTCCTCCGCATGGTGATGGAAATGTTGCACATCCCCAAACGCTTGCACCTGACCACCTGGCGCAAGTTCATCACCCTCAAGGGGCACGGACCGGTGATCGAGCGTCTGCTCAAGGGGGGGCCGATGATCATGCTTACCGGCCATTATGGCAACTGGGAGATGGCCGGCTACCTCTTCGGCGCCTTCGGCTTCCCACCGCATTCGGTGGCCCGAGTGCTCGACAACCCGTACCTCGAGCGCTACCTGAAGGAGTTCCGCGAGCAGACCGGCCAGAAGATGATCGCCAAGCGTGGCGGCTCCGACGAGATGCTCGACGTCCTCCAGTCCGGCGGCCTCCTCTCCATGCTCGGCGATCAGGACGCCGGTCCGAAGGGCTTGTTCGTCGACTTCTTCGGACGACCCGCCTCCACCTTCAAGGCTATTGCCCTGCTCGCCATCGAGTTCAACGCCCCGATCGTCGTCGGCGGCGCGCGTCGGGTCGGAGACGACTTCCAGTACCTCGTCGAGGTCGAGGAGATCATCGACGTCAACACCGACGACGCCTCCCCCGACTTCATCCGCGAGCTGACCCAGCGCTACACCGCCGCCCTCGAACGCATGGTCCGGCGCGATCCGACCCAGTATCTCTGGCTCCATCGCCGCTGGAAAAACCAGCCGAAGGCCAAACGATCGAAGGCCGCCGCCTGACGGACCATCAATCCCGAGGGCCGTCGCTCGTGCTTGGCCCTCGGGTTCCGCAAATCATTACTTTGATTCGAACGTTTTCATCTCTCCATTCGTTCCGATCCGGATGGAATACGCCGATCCGTCCGGCTCGACGTGAATATGGAGAAACTGGCCCCCCTCGGGGTCATCGTTGGCAATCAGCGCCGGATCGGTGTTGTCCTCGGGTCCGGTGGTTACGTTGCGGTGCATCTGGTAGTTGGCCTGGATGCTCGGAATCGATTTCAGGAGATGCACCACCGATGCCGACCCTCCTTTGCGCGGGCCGTTGTTCATCACGGTCACCGTGGGCTGAATCGTTCGAATCAAGGTCGGATGATTTGACGTTTCCAGCCCATGATGCGTGACCTGATACACGTCGATCCCATGATCGTCGTTCTCTCGATCGTCCGTCGCTCGAATCTGATCGACCGGGCACACTAGCTGCCGCTCGATGTTCCAGGTCAGATCGCCGCAATCGAGGAAGTCAAACGCACCGAGTCGAACGACCAGCGCGATGCTTCGGGCGTTGTCCGAGGTGTCCTCGGCCTTGTCGGCGGGCAGGTCGTCGCACCGAGCATTGGTCCCCCCTTCGCCTTCCTCGCAGCAGCCCAGCACCTTCCCGCCCGACGCCAGCACGACGGCCGATACCTCGCCTGCCAAAGGGAGCGTGTCGCCCGGCTTCAACACGGTCCGGTTTCCCTCGGCGGCGTTCAGATACGCCACAAGTAACGGGTTGTCGTCCTTTGGCCCGTCCGGAAAATCCAGCCCCTCCAGCGCATCCGACGGCAAACCTCGATCCCAGTAGCGACCGATCGGAATCAACTTTGCCAGGCCCTCGACCCCGCCGTAATGGTCGGTATGCCAGTGGGTTGTCACCAGATGATCGAGCCGATCCAGACCCGCGACGTTTTTCAACACATGCACAATCCGCTTCGGGTCGCGATCGTCGAACCCAGGCCAACCGGAATCAATCAAGATCGACTCGCGTTCCGGAGTGATGATCAACGTGGCTGCGCCTCCAAGCACATCCACGAAGTAAAGATCAAGCCCCTGCTCCTGCCCCTTGGCGGCACTCGGCACGAGCACGGCGATCGAAACGAACAAACAGGCAATCCGCGAGCGATGGGCGATCATGGGGAGAGGGCTCCGATCAGAACGGCGAAGGCTTCGGAAACAACCGCTCCCGATTGTGGAGCCACACCCGGAGCCGGATCAAGCGGGCGGTGACTTTTCCTCATCTACAACTCGCTTCAGAGGCGCCAGCCCATCGAGCACTGTGCCCGACGATTCCCGGAGCCGGAGCGACTCCACCAGATCGGCATGCCGTCCTCCCTGGAGGCCGTCGGCCAGCAACGCCGCCCCCTGCGCCGCGTGCTTGACCCACGCGCCAGGCAGAGAATCCAATCGAACGCACCGGCCGAATCGGGCCACCGTTTCCTCGACAACCAGGGCCAGATCGGGACGATTCGCGGCCGATCCCGAAAGGTAAATCCGATCAATCGGGGTCAAATCACACAGTCCCGCCAGATGCTTGCGCAAGGACTCCACGAACGCAAGCCGGCCGTTTTCCCCCAGGTCATCCAGGCCCCCTCGAAACAGATCCCGTTTCGACAAGGGGCCGAGCCAGTACGCCGCCTCGCCGTCCCAGAGCCCCGGTGATCGAACCCCGATCGGCCCGGCCGAACCTGCCGAGGCATCCACGAGTGCGCCGTTCTCGATGATCAGAATCGCCGAGAAGGCCGAGCCGATCTCGACCACCGCAAAGGTCGATTGCGAGGGCGGACGACCCCTCGCATCGGCATCCATCCGCAAGGCCAGCGCGGCCACCGCCACCTTGTCGGCCGTCCCGCGATCAACGGTCAACACCTTCCGGTGTGCGGGGATTGTCGGCAGATGAATCCCCCCCGGCAGAAAGACCACTGGCAGGTCCGACTTCACCAGCGCGTCGAGCCAGCTCGAAAAGCCTCCCACGCCGAGCGATTGGCCGCGCTCGTCCGGTCGCACCAGGCTCATCCATCGCAGGTCGTTCGCGGTCACATCAGCCGATCGAACCATCGGTAAACCGTATCCCGAAGGTCCCGCAATCAGATCAAGCGGCTGCCAGTGCTCCAGTTGCTCGATCAGCGAACCCGCCGGTGCACTTGGCGGAAGGCGAACCTGATCTACCACGAGCCCATCGACCAGCAACAGCAGGTCAAGACTCCCCGTCCCGGGGTCAGTCCCGACGACGCGAGGCATGGCAGGAGTCTCAAACCGGTCTGCGGGGAGAGGTTCAGCCGAGCGCTTCGCCAATCGCGAAGACCTCTTCGGCGTCGAGAATTCGGTCGTTGGCCTCGAACATCGCTCGAATCGCCCGAGCGTGGATCTTCATCTTCAAGCCGCCCACGCCGATCGCCCCCCACGTGCGGACACCGTCGCGGTCGGCGTCGCGGTCGTGGACCTCGATTCCTTCGATCCCGAGCGGAGGAACGGCGTTCAGGTCGATCATCACCCGCAAGTCGCTCAGCGTCGTCCGCACCGACTTCGGCAAGAGCGTCACCCCGGCCGAGCCTGCCGAGACGATGAGCTGACAGCCATCGAGCCCTTCGGCCATGGCGTCGGCATCAACCCCAGCGAGAGGGGTAAGACTCGCCCCGGTTGCTTCGCCGATCGCCCGGGCCACCGCTTCGGCCCGATCGAGCTTCCGAGACGATACCGTGACAGCGGCCCCCTGTCGGGCGAGCAACCGTGCCACCCGCTGGCCGACCGGTCCCGTCGCGGCTAGCACGGCCGCCTTCACCCCTTCGAGCGAACCGCCAAATCCCGCCTTGGCCGACAGTACTGCCGCCGCTGCGGTCGTGTTGGCCCCGTTCGGGTCGAGCAACACCGAGACGCGAAACGGGCCGAAGAACGCGTCCTTCGCCGCCCTCAGCAACGCCTCGGCCCTGGCCACATCCGTCCCGCCGATGAACACGGCCGTGTGCTTCAGATCCTGCGGACCCCTCGTGAACAGCCCACCGTACACGAGGTCGCGAACCTGTTCCGGCGCGACGTTGCCGTGCCGGAACAGGTGATCGACCCCGGCATCCACGGCGACCACGGCGTCGAAGACGCTCGGCTGCGGGTCGGTATCAAGCTGCAGGAGGATCGTCTTCATCGCGGTCACGCCGAGGGGGGGCAATCGGTCGGTCGGTCGGCGGTCGAGACCACAAGCCTCTCGCGCTCGACCGACTAGGGATCGAGAGAGAAGAAATCAGGCGAACGGGTGCGACGCCGAGTCCTTCTTCTGAACCACTTCCGAGGCGGCCGGCTCGCCCTTCATGGCGCGCTCGATCGAGAGCTTGGTGGCCTCGTAGTTGAACTGGTTGATCTTGGCCTTGTCCTGTGCGGCCGGGTGAATGAAGACGCCGCACACGATGCAGAGGTCCTCGGCCTTGTCGGCCGGAATGGTCCCCTCGGCCACGCAGTCGGCCACGGCCTTGGCCACGGCATACTGAGCAGGGCCGAACATCAGGACGGCCTGATCGAGCCCCTTGATCGTGACCTTGGTGATCAGCACGGTGGCCGGCTTGACGGCCAGGTTCGGCTCCAGGACGGCCAGCAGGTTGGTGTGGCCGTGCGACTGGTTGGCCAGCGCATTGGCGAAGGCCGCCCCGACCGGCCCGGTCTTGGTGCCGATCATCAGGTCAATGTGGGCGACCTCGTTGCCATCACCAACAAGGGCCTCTCCGACGAGCAGGGTATGATCGCTTGCCATCAGTCAATTCTCCGAGGCGTGTTGCAGAAAGAAACGGGAGGGGGCGGGTTGCTTACGGACAATTGGTCTGCCTGCCGGTCCACTCCTTGCGTAATGGTCCAACAGGTGGTTGGGTGGCATGATAACAGGACGGTACCGCCTCGCAAGGGTCGGGCGTCGGCTTTGGGGGGGATGGCGGCCCTTGCTCGGGCAAACCAGGCTCCGGCCCAACGCCCCATCGGGTCCTGAATCGAACGCGGAGCATCCCCCTCGTGTCCAGGACGGTCTTGATCGTCGGGGCCAGTGTCCGAGCCTTCGCCCACTCGGCGATCCGGGCCGGGTTCCAGCCTGTTGCCATCGACCTATTTGCCGACTGGGACCTCCGGAGTGCCTGCGAGGCCCATCAGGTCGATCCCTCCACTTATCCCGCCGCCCTGGAAGGACTCTCGTCCACCTTGCCGAAGGCCCCCTGGTGCTATACCGGCGCCATCGAGAATCACCCCGACCTGATCGATCGCATCGCCCGCGATCGGCCCCTTTGGGGCAATCCCGGCGAGATCGTGCGTCGGGTCCGCGACCCGTTCTCCCTGGCTACCGCCTTGCGCCACGCCTCGCTGCCCGCGATTGACGTGAGCCGCAACGCACGGGGCCTCCCGGCCGACGGCTCCTGGCTGGTTAAACGGGTCCGATCGGCCGGCGGAGCCCACATCCGGCCCTTCGACGGTCATGCTCCCGAACCAGTCGAAGGAATCGAGTACCTCCAGCGCCGCGTGATCGGCCCGAGCGGCTCGGCCGTCTTCGTCGGAACCTCGGCGGGATCGGCCCGCCTGATCGGCGTCACGCGGCAGTGGATTGGCCACGACGACGCCGCGTTCGGCTACCTCGGCAGTGTCGGGCCAGTCCGGGTGCCTCGGCAGGTCCGCGATCAACTGCGGCAAATCGGTGCGGTTCTGACCGGAGAATTTGGCCTTCGAGGTCTCTTCGGCGTCGATTTCGTCCTTCGCAACGGGCTCGCCTGGCCGGTCGAGGTGAACCCAAGGCCCACCGCGTCGGTCGAGGTGCTCGAATGGGCGACCGGCTGGTCTGCGATTCAGGACCATGCCGACGCGTTCGGGGCCGAGCTCTCGGCCGAGGGGCATGGGACTTGCTCCGTTCGGCCTCACACAAAGGTCGGGAAGCTCGTCGTGTTTGCCCCGTTGGAGGGCCGAGTGCCGGACGCGATCCGCTGGCGGGGGGGCAATCCCCGATCCGGTCGGCTGCCGAGGCTCGCGGATCTCCCCATGCCGGGGACCTCGTTCCAGACGGGGCAGCCGGTGCTGACGCTCCTGATCGCTGCGTCGTCGGCTGCCTCGTGTCGGACCCGATTGATCCGTCGCCTGATCCAGTGGCGGGCCCGCCTGCGATCCTGGGGTGAGGGATTCGAGCCGACTTCCACCGCGACGGAACTCGGTTGACGATCGAGAACCAATGACCTCGTTAGTTCGTAGAACACAATACCTGATTGTTTGAAACGAACATCCTGGCAGATGCCAGTACGGCACTGAGGAGGAGTGGAGCCGTGATTTTCGATCCTGTTTACTTTTTGTTCCTTGCCCCGGCGATGCTCCTGGCCGCCTGGGCACAGATGCGCGTGAAGTCCGCCTATGCCGAGGGCTCGGAGATTCGCTCCTCCTCCGGCGTGACCGGCGCCCAGGCCGCGGCCGAGGTCATGCGCTCCGAGGGGTTGAACCGCATCGACATCGAGCCGGTCGACGGCTACCTGAGCGACCACTACGACCCCAGGCACAAGGTCCTTCGCCTTTCCCCCGGCGTCTACAGCGAGCGTTCCCTCGCCGCGCTCGGCATCGCCGCGCACGAGGCCGGCCACGCCCTGCAAGACGCCCAAGGCTACGGCCCCCTGGCGATCCGCAACCTCCTGGTTCCGGTGGCCGGGTTCGGCTCAAACTTCGCCTGGATCGTGATGATCGTCGGCTTCTTCATGGGCTCGATGAACATCATCATCGGCGGCATCGCCCTGTTCTCGGCCGTCGTCGTCTTCCAGCTCGTGAACCTGCCGGTCGAGTTCGACGCCAGTCGCCGCGCCCGCGAGCACTTGATGACCACCGGCCTGATCACCGCCGCGGAAGAACCGGTCGTCGCCAAGGTCCTCAACGCCGCCGCCTGGACCTACGTGGCGGCCACCCTGTCGAGCATCCTTACCCTGCTCTACTTCCTCTTCCGCTCCGGCCTGCTCGGCGGCCGAAGCGAATAACCGACCGGCTTCGACGCCCTTCAAAATCCACACGGCCCAGCCATCCCCTCGGATGACTGGGCCGTGTTCGTGATTGAGAGCGATTGCCGCCTGGGTGGCAAACTTGTATGCGAAGAATTGTCCGGACCATTCCCGAACCCGATGGTTCTGAACAGTCCCCTCGTTCATGCATCCAGCTCTCGATCCCACATCATGGAGGAGTTCGGAACGTCCTCTCACAAGACCCCATCTCGCTTCGGCTCGGGGCCTTTGACCTCACCCCGCGACGAGATGATCCATGAGGAATAGAGCATCGCCAGCGCCGCCGAGTAGAAGGCCATCCAGTGTCCCGAGAACATCCGGAATACCGCCGGGGGCATGTCCCCTCCGGCCGGTTGCTTCCCGGCAGGGGCCATCACCCCGAAGTTCAGCATGAAGTTCACGAACGCGTAGACGAAGAACGCCGAGGTCTTCCACCGCATCCAGCGTGGGCATCCCCGCAGGGCGACTCGCCAGGCATCCTCCCGCCTGGCCCCCCGGACCATCTGCCCCGAGGCGAGCAAGGCGGGCAACCAGACGACGAAGATACCCAGGTGCAGCCCCCAGGTCGCCATGCCGAGCGGCTGTGGCTCGCCCAGCCAGGCGCAGCCGTGGGCAACGAGGCTCAGCACGAGCCCAACGGCGGCCAGGGCAAGAAACGGCACGATGAGCACGGCCATGAGCGATCAGAGCGTCTTCAGATACTCGATCAGGTCCAACGTCTCCTGCTCGGTCAACTCGCCGAGGCCGGTGACGAAGTCCGGCGCGTGGTCGCCGGTCAGGGCGTCGCGGAGGGTTCGGGCGCGGCCGTCATGCAGGTACGGGTCGTTGTCGTAGGTGCCGCGGAGCGACGGCGGGTTATACCCCTTGTACACGTCTCGGGGCTCCTCAAGACCGACCATATGGATCTCGCCGTCGGTGAAATTCGGGCCGGAGTGACAGGTGTTGCAGGCAGCCTTGGCCGATCGGAAGACCTCTCGACCACGCTCGGCTGCTTCCGAGATCTCACCGTTCGGCCCGACATACGGGTTGCGAGGGTGTTCCAGCGTCTTGAGATAGCTGATGAGGGCCTGCACCTCCTCGTTGGTGGGAGCTTCCCCCTGCATGCTCTTGGTGAACGACTCGATCATCGCCTCCTCAAAGCTCGCTTGCCAGCCGTGCCAGGTCCAGGGGCCAGTCTGGTAGGCACCTCGAAGCGTAGGCACGTCTTTCTGGCTGCGGGTCGATCGCAGGTTCGAGAAGTCGTGCCAGCCGTCGTTCATCGTGTCGAAGCGTTCGCCGTTGTGGTGCCCGTCGCTGTGGCAGGTGTTGCAGCTATACCACTGGTTATGCGACCGAACGGCGTCGTGAAAGAGGATCTCCCCCTGGCGGACGATCGACAGCTCCTCGGGGCCTCCCAGGTCGATCGACCGGACCAGCTCCCCCGCGTCGGCGTCGATCACCTGAACCGAGTCGCCCAGGTAGTTCGCGACATACAGCGTCTTGCCATCCGGGGCGAAGGCCAGCTCAGTCGGCCGGCCTCCAGTGGCGACGCGTCGGAAGCGGCCGTCCCCTCCCAGCAAGGAGAAGTGAATCAGGTCGCGCGAGCCCCCAGTGCGCCACGGTAGCCGTTGCAGGTCGGTTCGGAGCAGAAGGACCTCATGCGATCCTCCGGCCGAGATGGCAATGTACTTGCCGTCGCCACTGATGGCCAACCCGTGCACGTCGCCAACGGCATCCCCCTGCGGGTCGAGCGACTGGGTCGCGTAGTCCTCGGGAGAGCCGTTCAGCGGCACCCGCGTCAGGCGCTGGCCGAGCACCCAGCCCAGGTCAATGTTGCGGTCGGTCGTCGCCATGCCTCGGTTTTCCATGTTGGCGACGTAGCCGAACTCTCCCGAGGGGTCGATCACCACCTGCCGAAGGTTCGACCCCCGGATCGGATAGGTCCGCTCGACATTCAGATCGGCCGTGCGGATCAAGGTCAGGTCGGCCGATCGCGTGTTGCCAACGAGCAATCGCTCACCGTCGGGACTCAGGGCCAGTCCTCTCGGCTCCCGACCCACATCGACCCTCCCGGTGATCTCCAGCCGGTCGAGATCCACCCGCACGACCTCATTCGCCACGCCAACGGCCACGTAGGCCGTCGTGCCGTCCTTGGCAATCACCACCCCTCGGGGCTCAGGTCCGACCTCGATCCGGCCGGTCACTTCCAAAGAGTCGTCACCCACCTGAAGCACGGCCAGATCGTAGCCGTACCAGTGGGCGACCACTCCCCGACGGCCGTCTGGCGCAAAGGCCACGCCGGCCGGTTTCGCTCCGGTCGTAAGCTCGGCCAGGACCGAGCCCGATTCCGTATCGACCAGGGAGACCGAGTCGGCCGTCTGATTGGCCGTGAGCAGTCGGGAGCCGTCGGCCGAGAGGGCCAGGGCGATCGGTGACCGGTGGGGCTCGGCCGGGACAGGGTTCGTCTCATCGCCAATCGTGGGTTGAGACGAGGTCGCCATCAGGGTCGCGAGGCCCAGCACCAGGGCGATCGGAGCCGGGGCCATTCGGGCAATCGGGTGATGCGTCACAGCTTACGCTCCTCCGGAAGACAAAGGCGGGCAGCGATCGGCGAGACGGCCGGCGGGGAGACCGGCCTCGGGCGGAGTTTGTGCGCACGATGGCACAATGGTCCAAGCATACGCACCGACCCTGGACCTCGACAAGCGCGACCGCCCCGGCTCGGCGTGGCGACTTCGCCATCGCCACGCCGCCCGTCTTCCTCGAAGAGGCGTCAATCAGTCGTCGGTCGGGTCGATTGGTTCCTTGATCGACCGCAGAAAGAACTCTGCCTTCTTCTTCACCTTGAGCTGTGCCGCGTGGGCCTCGGCGTCGGCTTTCTGGGCGTACGGAAAGGTGGCGACGGGTCGGCCGCCGATGTCGCAGACCGCCCAGACCACCCGCATTCGGGGCTGGGCCAGTGGTTTCCGTCGGCTGGTCTCCTCCGGCTTGGGTCGCTTCGGCGTGGCCGGAGCACGGGCGGCGGCCTCGCGGTCGCGGGCCTCGACCGCCTCGACCTCGGCGCGGAGGTCGCGAAGCGATCGGCCTCGGGCAGGGCGTCTTGCCATGATCGTCGGGTCCTTCGGGGGGGCTCGGAGCAGATGAGGGGGAGCGAACGCACTCACGGAGACCGGCCTTGGCGGGTCGATCCGTTCAGGAGCGTCCCAGCCGATACAGAATCGCCTCATCGACCGGCTCGAACCCGAGCGACTGGTAGAGCGCAATGGCTGCGGTGTTGGGGGCTCGGGTCTGGACGGCGATCGCGTGAATGCCTCTCTGGATATGGTAGCGAATCACCTCGCGAATCAAGTATTTTCCCAACCCCTGCCGTCGCGATTCGTCTGCGACCTTCACATCAATCAATCCCGCGCGGAGTCGCCCGTCGATCCGCTCGAACCCGGCCATGTCCCACGTCGTCGCCGTCGCGGCGACCCGCCCGGCCGTATCCTCCAGCTGAAACCGGATCGCATAGGTCGATCCCAGCGCCAGCGCGTCCCACCACGGTCCGAACGGTGCGTCTTCCTCAATCGTCAGTTGAAAGCGTCGGCGCAGAAGAACCGACTTCGGATCGAATCCCGGCTCGGCACTCCCGGCAAGGTCCCGTTCCAACAGGATCGAGCGTGCGACCTCGTCAAATCCGGATGCTCGAACCGCCCGGTGAAACGCGTCATGCTTGAGGAGAATCCCAGCAAACTCACTGCCCCCGTAAATCCCCCAGTAAAACGGGTTGAGCGGATACTGCCCCCCGGCATAAATGACCTTGGCCCCTTCCTCCCTCAGCCTCGCGCTGGCCTGGTCGATCAGATCCGAGCCAACCGCTTCCCCTGCCTCGGGAGCAAGCGCGAGCATGGCGATCGTCCCCATCGAACGGTCGAGCCGATGCGATGGTCCAGCCGCCTCGATCGGACCGAATCCCCCATGCACGAACGCGACCAGCTCGTCCTCCTCCTCGGCGACGATCAGGTCGGCCAGCGTGAATCCCAGGTGGTTGAAGCTGGCTTCGGTCAGTTCCCGAGGCTTCAAGGGACGGGCCACACCGTACGAGGGCGTTCCCTCATTCCAGAGCCGGACCAACGCCGGGATGTCATCATTGCGGGCAGTACGGAAGGTGGTCACGAGACGGTCCCGGCGGCTTCGATCACGAGGACTCAGGAAACTCAGGAATTCCGACGTCAGGTCACGGCAACCTGGATGGCTTCACCTTCGATGCGAACCTCGAACACCGGGATCCGGATCGAGTTGAAGGTCGTGCTGCGGCCGTCCCTGAGGTTAAACTGCCACCCGTGCCAGGGACAGGTCACCACCCCTCCCCGGCAAACCCCATCGGCCAGTGGGCCTCCCTGGTGCGGGCAGATCCCATCGACGGCGACAATCGCTCCATCGAGATTGAACAACGCAACGATTTTCCCTTCGTATTCGACTTCCTTCGACGATCCCGGCGGCAGGTCCTCCAGACGGGCCAGGGTGACAAACTCGGGCATCAGACTCCGTACTCCCTCCGGCTTGGCACGATCGGGAACCGTGATGCTGGGGTCGTCGCAAACGATTTGCTCAACCGCTCGGGATCCGTTCCCCCGAATAGACCGCTCTGGGTCCAATCCTGTCAATCTCCCCGTCCATCATCTTCGATGGTTCGCCGCCTGCCTACACTCAATCCGGGTCAAGATCGCCCAAAAAAATCATGGGAGGCGATCGGCTTCGGCGGTTCTCCGATCGGAGGGGCAATGGACGATCTCATCGTCATCGGCTCGGGATGGGGAGGCTTGGCAACCGCGGCGCTTGCTCGCGCACAGGGCTTGCGGGTCAGCCTGCTTGAAGCCCATACGAAGCTCGGCGGCTGCGCCGGCTGGTTCGATCGCGGTCCGTACACTTTCGACGCCGGAGCCACCGCTCTGATGGGCCTCGGGCCTGATGAGCCGGTCGGCGGCCTCCTCCGTGCCATCGGCCTTGACTTCGAGGGAGCCCGCACGCCTAGCTACCGCGTCTGCCTGCCCGACCGGACGCTCGACATCGTGCCGGACTCTTCCCAGTTCGAGCAGAACGTCCGCGCCGCCTTTCCCGGACTCGACCGCGCCCGGACCCGCTTCTGGAGGCTCCAGGAGGCCGTCGGCTCGACCCTCTTTGCCTGTGCCAACCATATCCCGAGGCTCCCGGCCCGGTCGCTCGGCGATCTCGTGCACGACCTCCGTGTCCTCGGCCCCCGCGGCCTCCTCGCGGCGAGCACCTGGCCCCTGAGCGTCCTCGACGTGATGCGCGTGCTCGGGCTCGCTCACGATCGCCCCTTCCGAGCCCTTGTGGCGATGCTCCTGCAGGACACCGCGCAGGCCGGGCCGGAAACCGTCCCCTTCGCCAACGCCTCAGCCTGTTTGCAGGCCTACCGGATGGGCATGAGCCGCCCAGTTGGCGGTATGAAGGGGCTGGCCGAGGGAATCGGCGAGCGCTTCGAGGCGATGGGAGGCACCCTCCGCCGGGCCACGCTCGTCGATCGCGTCCAGCCCGACGGCCACGGCGGCTTCGAGGTCATCACTCGACGCCGCCAGCGCCTCGCCGCCCGTCAGGTCGCCTTCAACCTGCCGATCGACCTGGCCGCTCGCTTGCTCGGCCGCGACCTGGAGGGGATGCTTGCTCGTCGCGAGGTGCAAACCCGGGCCGCCTGGAGCGCCTTCACGGCCTACCTGGCAATCCGTCGCGAGGCCGTCCCCGACGACGGCCCCCTGTTCTATCAGGTCCTCCGCGACCACCTTGCACCGATCCACGACGGCAACAACGTCCTCGTCTCCCTCTCCCCTCCTGGAGACCCCGCCTACGGCCCCCCCGACGTCCGCATCGCCACCCTCTCGACCCACACCCGCCCCAGCGACTGGGACGGCCTCTCGGCCGACGACCATGTCGTCAACAAAGCGGACTATTCCCGCCGCATGATCGCCGCACTCGGCCAGGCCCTCCCCAATGCTCCCGATTCCCTCGTCCATGCCGAGTTCGGCACCCCTCGCAGCTTCTCCCGATACACGAGGAGGACCCGAGGAGCGGTCGGCGGGCCTCCCGTCTCCCGGCGCAACAGTAATTTCCTGGCCGTTGGCTCCGACGTGCTCGGCCCCGGCCTCTGGGTCGTCGGCGACTCGGTCTTTCCCGGGCAGGGGACGATGGCCGTGGTGCTCTCGGGAATTCGTGTTGTCGAGCGCATCACCGGTCGAAGCTGGGAATCAATGCGATCGGCCCCTCCCGCGATCTCCGAGGAGCAATCCTGGGATCGCTCGCTTCCGAATTCCCAGGAACGGGTTCACTTGCTAAAGTGATGCCCCCTTCGTACGGGCCGATCGACCCTCTCCTCACCTCTCGTGACCAGACGATGGACCACCCCAAGTCGCTTGATGCGCTCGTCATTGCCCCTCATCCCGACGATGCGGAGCTGGGCATGGGCGGCACGGTTCTCCGATTGATCCAGCAAGGTTGGTCCGTCGGGATTCTCGACCTGACCAGCGGCGAGCCGACTCCACTCGGCTCGGTTGAGACGCGCCAGACCGAAACGGCCGAGGCGAACGCCCATCTTGGCAACCCCTGGCGAGCGAACCTCGGCCTGCCCAACCGCAGCCTCGAACCCACCCTGGAGCATCGCCGAGCGGTCGCGACTGTCTTTCGTCGCGTGCAGCCCCGCTTGATCTTCGCTCCCTACTGGGAAGATGCCCATCCCGACCACCTCGCCGCGACCCGATTGATCGAAGATGCCCGCTTCTGGAGCAAGCTGTCGAAGTCGGACATCCCCGGCACCCCCTTCCATCCGGCTCGAATCCTGTATTATTTCAGTGTCCACCTGAAGATAGTTGAGCGCCCGAGTTTCGTCCTCGACATCAGCGACCAGCAGGAGGCAAAGCTTGCCGCCCTCCGCTGCTACCGATCGCAACTCGTTGACAATCAGCCGGAAGGTCGACCGAGCGTGATCGACAGCGTCGCCGACCGCAGCCGATTCTGGGGACACGTTGTCGGCGTCCAGCACGCCGAGCCCTTTGCCAGCCGAGAGCCGATCGGCCTGTCCGGGTTCACCGAGCTCTTACTCTGATTCGATCCCTTCGGGCTGTCGAGGAACGAGCCGATGCCGCCGCTCCACCGGATGCCCGTCTTCTACCTGGCTGTTCTGCTGATCGGCGGCATGGTCGGTCTGGCCTCCTGGATCGGCGGAGGGCCTCGCGCCTCGGCCGATCGCACGAGCCTAGCGGATCGGAACACCGAACTGGCCGACCGGGAGACCCCGATCCCGACCGACTCCGACGAACCAACCACCGACGGCATCCTTCGCACCGACGACGGCCTCCGCCGCAAGGTCCTTGTCCGGGAACTCGGCCTCCGACCCCGGTTCCGGCCCGACCCGAAAAGCCCAACCTCGGGTGACGACCTCGACTACTACGCCATCCAGTTTGTCTTCGACGAGGACGCTCCGACCGCTCCCGAAGCCACGCGATCCCTTCAGGTCGGCCCGGCCGAGGGGCCGCCGATCGGCTGGGTCCCAGACTCCGGCGTCCTTGCCTGGAACACGAGGCTCATGGCTCGCCCGACCTCAAGGGCCGCTCGGCCCCCGTTGGTCATCTACCGCGATCGTTCCTGCCTGCTCGACGCCCTCGCCGGTCGCCGTTGCCCCGATCACGGCGACGCTTGCCCGATCGAAGGCGAGGAACCCGAGACTGAGACCTCGGACGATCAACGACCCCTCGCCGAGCCGACCCTCGGCCTCCCGATTCTCTCCAGCGACTCGATCCCTCAGCCGGATGGCTCGAACCGAACCATCTTCGAGGTCGCGAGCCTCGTTGCCGATCGTGCCCCGCCCCCACCTCCTCCGAGCGAGCCGCCCGACTTCCTCAAGCGATCACTCCGGCAGATGTATCTCGCCGTCGTTATCGACACGACCGCTTCCATGCAGGCCTCGATCGACAGCGCCCGCGACCTAGCCTCGGAGCTGGTCGAGGAAGCGACTCGCCAGGAGGTGACCCTCCGCCTCGCCCTCGTCGCCTTCCGAGACGATCACCCGACGTTCGGGTACGCGGTCCGCATCGTCTCTCCCTTCGCGTCCCCTCGGGTCTTTCGCGGAGCACTCGACCGGATCGAGTCGGCTTCCCGAGGCGATGGCAGCGTGGCCGAGGCGGTGCTCGACGGCGTGGCCGCGGCCCTGCCCGCCCCTCCCGAAGGATCGGGCCGCGATCGCGATCACCTCGTCTGGCCGACCGGCCGAGACGGGGACCTGGCCACGAAGTTACTGGTCCTGATCGGCGACGCTCCGGACCACGACCGCGACGCCGTCCGAGCCGAGGCTCTGGCCGACTGGGCTCGGCAGCACCGCATCACCATCGCCGCCGTCTCCATCGAGCGCGACGACCTCCGCGGCGACGAGCCCGAGCGCTACCGGAGCCAGTGGAATGCCCTCGCCTCCGGGTCGTTCCTCCCCCGCGATCGCTCGGCCAACTTCGAGCGACCCATTCCCCCCGTCCGGCCCTCCTTGCGTGACCCCTCGGCCCTCAAGCCGACACTTCGGGCGATCATTGATGACCGCGTCCTCGCCGCCCGAGAGCTGGCAGCTCTGCTCGACGCCGAGGCCGAGGGACGCCTGCAAGATTACGTCGATCGGCGAGGCCTGAAGCTCAACCAGATCGCCCCGGTTCTCGTCGACCTTCACGGCGGTCAACCCCGGCCTGATCCGAGCCCCGACCCCCGACAGGACGGTCGCCGGGCCCCCTCGGTCCGTCGCGGTTGGATCGCCGAAGCCATCCACGGCCAGCCCCTGGTGACGATCGAGATGCTCATGACCCGTCGCGAGCTGGATACCTTGATTGCCGAGCTGAGCCAGTTTCAGCAGGCGCTTCAAGGCGGGGCGGACGACCTGACCGACCTGCTCCGGATCGGCACCGCCGCAGCCAGCGGCGAGGCGGCTTTCCTTGCCACCGATCGCGGCGACCGCACCTTCGCCGAACACCTGGCCCGACGTCAAGGGCTCCCCCCTGTCCGTCCCGAGAGCCTGCTCAACCGCTCGCAAGCCGATCTTCTCCAGGCCGATTCACCCTACCGTGCGGCCGTCTCTCAACGCATCGCCTCAGCGATCACCCAGCTCCTCGATCGTCGGCAGGACCCCGACTGGGACGACCCGAACCGAACCGTCTCTGGAATGGCCCTCGTCCCTTATTCCCCGATTGACTTCTGAGCACTGAGAGGACGAAGAACCGGAAGACGGTAAGGAACCCGCCGTGACCCCGGGGTGTCATTCGCAACGCTCGGCGGGTGCTCATTGACTTCCCCTTCCGCAATTTCTAGGTTTATCGGTTGACCCGCCTCGGATCGCGTCCTTTGGGCCGGCTCGATGTTCGGTCCGGACGTACGATTCTCTCCTTTGTCCAGGTCGATGACTCTCTGGGAGGAAGCCTCGATGGCCCGTCCGATCACGCTGTTCACCGGCCAGTGGGCCGATCAACCGCTGGAGCATTGGGCCCCGAAGGTCGCCCAGTGGGGTTACGACGGCATCGAGCTGCCCTGCTGGGGCGGCCACTTCGATGTCTCCCTCGCCCTGAAGGACAGCGGCTACTGCCAGCAACGCAAGGACCTGCTCGAACGGCACAACCTGCGCTGCTGGGCCATCTCGGCCCACCTGGTCGGCCAGGCCGTGCTCGACCCGATCGACGAGCGGCACAAGGCTATTCTTCCGCCCCACGTCTGGGGAGACGGCGACCCGAAGGGGGTCAACGAGCGGGCCGCCGAGGAGATGAAGAACACCGCCCGAGCCGCCGCGAAGCTCGGCGTGCCGGTCGTCAACGGCTTCACCGGCTCCTCCATCTGGCACATGCTCTACGCCTTCCCGCCGACGCCCAGCTCGATGATCGACGCCGGCTATCAGAAGTTCGCCGACGTCTGGAACCCGATTCTTGATGTGTTCAAGCAAGAAGGGATCCTGTTCGGCCTGGAAGTCCACCCGACCGAGATCGCCTTCGATATGTACTCGGCCCACAAGGCGATCGACGCCGTCGACGGCCGCCCCGAGTTCGGCTTCAACTACGACCCGAGCCACCTGCTCTGGCAAGGCATGGACCCGGTCCAGTACCTCCGCTGCCCGAAGATCCGCAAGCGGGTCTACCACGTCCACGTCAAGGACGTCGCCACCACCCTCGACGGCCGCACCGGCCTGCTCAGCTCCCACCTCGACTTCGGCGACCCCCGACGCGGCTGGGACTTCCGCTCCCCCGGCCGCGGCCAGGTCAACTTTGCCGAGATTACCCGCGAGCTGAATCACATCGGCTACGAAGGCCCTCTTTCCGTCGAGTGGGAAGACCCCGGCATGGACCGCGAGTACGGCGCCGAGGAGGCCGCCGCCTTCATCCGCCGCACCATGATGTTCCCCGCCGCCGGCCGTGCCTTCGACTCCGCCTTCGCCGAAGGCCAGGCCAAGGCCTGACCGATCGGGACGTGCAGGGCTGACTTGACACCGGGGACGCGATCCTGAGTGGGGTCGCGTCCCCGTTTCGATTGCCGATGCGAACTCAGGCAGGAAATCATCGATGATCTTTCATGTGTCGAGCCCGCCCGCCCGACGGTTCCGGTCATCACCCGGTCGAGATTGGTCTCCGAATCGCCCCGGCGGTGCGGTGTGATCAACCCTTGGTCCGGCGATCGAATGTGATGGGCTAAGGATTGTTTCCAGTGGGATCGAACGTGCTTGAGGGGTGTGGGTGGATCTGCTTTTCCCGATTCCCACTTGTCGACGCGTCGAAAAACGGGAACGATAAACTTGTGTCGATCGAGGCTGCTTCGATCGCCATCCGCTCGATGAGGTCCGCCGTCGGACCCGAGCCCAGGAGGTCGCTTGATGGAAGAACCCCCGTCCGGTCCCCCTTCCCTCTTGCCGTCGAGGATCGATCGCGGCCGCCCACGCCACGCCTCCTCTCCCCAGCCCCCCCGACGGCCCTGCCCCGCCTGGCTCGCCTTGCTCGTGCCGATCGCCTTCATCACCGGACCGGTTGAGGGTCAGACGACCCTGGAACGGATCGAACAGTCGGGCCGATTGACGTATGGGTCCGACATGGAAGGGGGCGGCCCCTTCGCCTACCTCGACCCGGAAGACCCTGGCCGGCTCATCGGCTTCGAGGTCGAGCTGATGGACGCCCTGGCCGATCGGCTCGGGGTCGAGGCCGAACTTGCTCAAGGACAGTGGGATCAGCTCCTCAATGTCCTGTCAGCCGGCAACGTCGATATGGTGGTCAACGGTTACGAGCTGACCCCGGCCCGGGTGCGGAATCATCTGGCGACCCGGCCGTATTACCTCTTTCAGCTCCAGTTGATGGTGCGCAAGGGATCGTCAATCCAATCGTGGGACGACCTGCGGCAACCGAAGCCGGGCGGGAGCCGATGGCGGGTCGGGGTGCTCGGCGGGTCGTCGGCCGAGACGTTTGCCGAGGAACAGCACGAGGGTACGGTCGAGGTTCGGGCCTACACCGGCGCGACTGACGCAATGATCCAGGTGCTCAGCGGTCAGCTCGATGCCACCCTCCAGGACTTGCCCGCCGCTCGGTTCTATCAGCCGCAATTTCCGGAACTGCAAACCATCGGTCCTCCCGAAGGACTTGGATATTACGTCATCTATGTGAGAAAGAACGATGGGCCACTTGCCGAGGCGATCAATCAGGGAATTGTCTCATTAATCGATGATGGAACACTTGAACGCATTTATCGAAAATATGACATCTGGACCGATGCCCAGAAACGATTGATTGATCTGGATGCTGAGCAACTGTCTGCCGAGATCGTCAGTCTGAGCCGGGAGTCGGAACGGGGCTGGGCGCTCGTCTGGAAGTACAGGGACCATTTGTTGAGGGCGGCTGGGACGACGATTTTCCTGTCGGTCGTGTCGATGCCCATTGCGATTCTCGTGGGGTTGGTCGTGGCACTGGGGCGTCTTTATGGCCCGGCGTTCGTGCGCGTGCCATTGACACTCTATGTGGAGTTGATTCGTGGCACACCCTTGATGCTTCAGCTGTTTGTCCTGTTCTACCTGGCGAATCTGCCACCGTATGTGGCCGGAATTGTGGGGCTTGCCATCAATTATTCGGCGTATGAGGCGGAGATTTACCGGGCGGGGTTGCAGGCGATCCCGGCCGGGCAGATGGAAGCGGCCCTGGCGTTGGGGATGCCGAGGTGGCTGGCCTTGCGGCGGGTGGTGGTGCCGCAGGCGGTGCGTATTGTCATTCCGCCGGTCACCAATGATTTCATCGCCCTGTTCAAGGACAGTTCGGTCTGCTCGGTGATCACGATCGTCGAGTTGAGCAAGCAGTACCAGATTCTCGCCAATAGTACGGGGGGAGTGCTCGAATTCGCTCTTGTGTGTGCTGTGCTGTATCTGGCGATGAGTCTGCCGTTGTCGTGGTTGTCCCGATGGTCCGAGCAACGGCTCCGAGGAGGAGCCAAGGTGCGCGTCACAAAGAGGGGGGCCCCTGAATGATCGAGGTGTCTGGATTGGTCAAGCGGCACGGAGCCCTTGAGGTGCTTCGAGGCATCAACCTGATCGTGGGCCGCGGCGAGGTCGCGGTGGTGGTCGGTCCGTCGGGCAGTGGCAAGAGTACGTTCCTGCGCTGCTTGAACGGATTGGAGCGGTTCCAGGGGGGAGCCGTGGTGGTGGATGGCCTGCCGCTTGATGCCTCGCTGGCAGATCGCCGCCGCGAGGCGGTCTTGCGGCAGATCCGGACACGGGTGGGGATGGTCTTCCAAAGCTTCAACCTGTTTCCCCACCGAACGGTCTTGCAGAACGTGACTGAGGGGCCGATTCACGTTTTGCGGATTGATCGCGATCAGGCCGAGCATCGGGCGATCGCCCTGCTTGCCCGCGTCGGTCTGGCCGATCGGATTCACGCCCGGCCGCATCAGCTTTCCGGAGGTCAGCAGCAAAGGGTGGCGATCGCCCGAGCGCTGGCGATGGAACCGCGCGCCATTCTCTTTGATGAGCCGACCAGCGCGCTTGATCCGAGGATGACCGGCGAGGTGCTGGCCGTGATGACCGACCTGGCCAGGGATGGACAGACGATGATCGTCGTGACGCACGCCATGAGCTTCGCGCGGCGGGTAGCCGACGTCGTCCACGTCTTCGACGGCGGCGTGGTCGTCGAGTCCGGACCGCCGGGAGCGGTGCTGGAGAACCCGAGCCAGGAGGCGACGCGCCGGTTCCTGACGGAGACGGTGGCGGCGTGAAAAGGGGAATTTTGAGCCACGGATTGAACACGGATGGAAAGAGGAGTGATGAGATTTTCATGGGAAGCGCGAGATGTTGGAACAAGAGGAAATTTCAAGAGAGATTCTTAGTTCAGCGTTTGAAGTCTCTCGGGTGCTGGGATATAGGTTTTTGGAAAAAGGTTTATCAGAAGGCGATGCAGGTGGAGTTGATCAAGAGGGGGATCAGGGCGGAACTCGAAGCAAAGATCAAGGTGAGTTACAAAGGGGTTGTCGTTGGTGATTATCAGGAGGATCTCTTCGTGGAAGACCGAGTCATTGTCGAACTCAAAGTCGCCAAGACCGACAACCCCGAAGATGAACCACAACTGCCCAACGAACTGAAAGCCAGCGGGATGGATCAAGGTCGGTCTTTTGATCAACTACGGTCGAGCCAAGGTCGAGTTCCGTCGCCTTGTGTATTGAACTCTATGACATCTTGATCCCTCCTGGTAACCGATCTCGATCGATCTATTCTCTGAATTTCTCCATTCTCCCCTCTCTCTTTCCCTTCCCCCCCTCATCCGTGGCTCAAGATCCCCTCTCCCCGGTACGGCCTGGGGAGAGGGAGATTCGTGGCACCTCAGCTGATCCTCGCGACGGCCTCCTGGGCGCGGCGCATGAGGGGGCTGTCGCGGGTGGCGGAGCCGGGGATCTTGCCGACGAGGGCGGCGGCGATGGCGGGTTGCCAGCGGGGGTCGGAGGCGAGATGGTGTTCTTCCCAGGCGGCGGCGCCGTACTTGTAGTCGTGGCTGTCGCGGCCTTTGCGGAAGATGGAGTGGCGGGTGGCGGCGAAGAGGGCGTCGGACGAGCCACCTTGGTCGAAGTAGCCGAGGATCAAGGCGGCGGCGCGGCGGTGATCGTCGCTGATGGCCTCGAAGATCTGGGCAATCGCCTCGTCGCCGCTGCCTTCGGGGGCGATCGCCTCCATGGTGGTGAGGACCGGAGAGGCGTCGAGGTTCATCCGCCTGCGGAACAAGGGGACCCAGCCGGCCCCCTGAAGCAGGGCCAGGACGCGGGTCGTCGGGTCGGCGGCGGCGCCGGAGATGTAATGCAGGGCGTTGGCCGCAGTGACGGCGTGCAGGGGGATGATCCCCGGCTCTCGGACAAGCAGCTCGCTGCCGGCGAGGATGACGGCATCCCAGAGGGATTCGGGGGCGATCCCATCATTGAGCAGGCGGGCAGCTTCGGCGCTGGCCTCCTCGGGAGCGCTGGAGCGGATGGCGTCGAGGAGGGTTTCGGTCGCGCCGGGGTCGCGGCGGCCGAGGGCCCAATCCGAGCGGATCGACCGGGCCAGTTCGAGGTTCGGCTCATACGGACCTTCGGCCGAGGCGGAGCCGCCCTGCGTGTCGAGGATGCCATAGGAGAGGGAGCGAAGGACCGGCTCAGCATGCTCCCAGCCGATGGCCTGGAGGGTCCGCCAGCACTGCATGGCGAAGATGGGCTTGTGGCCGATGTTCCGCCAGTCGCGGACGGCGCAGTGCCAGAAGGGTTCCATCGCCTCGGCGGTCCCGGCGTATCGGGCGACGGCGGCGGTGGCGGTGTCGGCGGCGTCGGCGTCCCAGGCGTCGAAGGCGGATTGCAGCTCGGCGACGGCTCGGGAAGGGGTCGGGAGGTGGGCCTCATCGACCTTCGCCAGGATCCAGTCCCCTTCCTGCACGTCCTGGGCCTGCGACGACTTAAAATTGTCGAGCGCCCAGAACATGGGGAGCAAGCGGTCTTCGACCGGGGCCGTCTGGCCGAGCAGGTGGGCCGAGTTCATGACCATGACCGCGTGGAACTTGAAGCCGACGGGACGGGGCTTGATGTTCCGAATGCCGGCCAGGAAGAGACCGGCGAACAGGTCTCGGTAGGAAAGACCGGCGTCGAGCTGTTCGACGGCCACGTCGATGACCTGGTCGCGCGGGGTGTCCTCGATCCATCGGACGACCGGCTCGATCTCGGGACGGAAGCGGACGGCGTCGGGTTCGAGGACCATCTCTGCGGCTCGGGCCGGGGTGATGCTGCCGAGCGTTGCCCAGGGGCCGAGCCCGGCTCCCAGTCCGACGGCCGAGGCCGACTGGAGGAAGGTTCGGCGGGATCGGTTTGGTGGGGTCGGATTCGGATTTGGAGTCGGAGTCTTCATGGCGGGCCTCGTCTCGATCAGGTGCCGCGGAGAAAGAAACCCCTCGGGCCGCGTCGACGGCTCGGGAGAGAACCGGGATTCCCCTCTGTTATCAGAAGGCGCCAGGAGGCTGGAGGCTAGTCCCTTGTTTTTCGGAGATGGGGGTGAAGCTCAGGGGGCGTCTTCTCCTGGAAGGGCGAGCGCAGGGGACTGGCGGTGCTCGAACCGCTCTCGGGAGACCAGATAAATTCCCCAGCCGACCAGGACCCCCGCGACCACCAGTTCCCAGCGGAAAGGCTCGCCCCGGACCAATGTACCGGCGGCGATGCCGAACAAAGGGGTCATGAAGGCGAGGGTGGAAATCCGGTTGGCCGGGTATCGAGCGAGGAGCAACATCCAGACCGTGAAGACGACCCCCGAGACGGCCAGGCCTTGATACAGCAGTCCCCAGCAGGCTCCCGTCGTGAACTGGTAGGAGCCGAATCCTTCAAAGACGGCACTGATGGCGAAGAACATGGGGATGGCCAGAACGTACTGCGTGAACAGGAGCGTGGCCGGTCGGATGATGGGGAAGGTCCACTTCTGAGCGACCGTCTGGGCGCCGAAGATCATGCCGGAAAGCAGGACGATAGCGTCTCCCGATAGGTTGCCACCCGATTGAACTGAGGTTGAGAGCAGGACGGTCACGCCGAGGGTCGCAGCGATCAGCCCTGCGACGCCGCGAGGTCCAAGCCGCTCTCCGAGAAACAGCCACGACAGAGGAGCGACGATCAAGGGATGCACATTGATGAAGACCGACGCTCGACCCGCCAGGCTGAGACTGGTTCCGAGGTTGAAGGTGCCGATCTGGAGGACGGTAATCAGCGCGTGAGCAATCAGGAGCTTGGTGTGCCGGCGATCGACCCACATTGGCTGTCCCATGATCCGGCAAACCGAGGCGACGACCGGCAAGCCGATCAGGAACCGCAAAGCTGCGCAGCCGAAGGGAGGAATGTCGGGGACCGAGTACTTGACGGCGACGGCGTTGCCTCCCCAGAGGGCACAGCAGAGCGTCACCCCGAGCACTCCCATGAGATCGAGGCGGCGGGAGGTCGGCACGGGGGGCATCGGCGGGCCTTTGGGGGAGGGAGGATGATCGGGCGGGACGGTCGGGCGGCGGCCTTATTGTTCTCGGTCGGGGCAACCAGCGTCAAGCCGACGACCGGGATCGAACTTGGGCGCGGACGGAGAACGCTCCGGAAGCCAATGGGCAGGCGCCGCAGAGCGGATGGGGGCGTCGATCGGGCTCAGGACCGTCGAGCCTTTGCCGCGAGAGCGCGGCGAGCTCGGCGGTTGAGGGGGCTGGAACGTTCGGAAAGGACCGTTCGGAGGGAACCGGCCTCGGGGCGGGGCGTCGAGGGAGCGGTGGAGGCGGGTTCGTTTCGCGCGGGTGAGCTTGGGGCGATCGGGGGGCCAGAGGACGATGCGATTGGAGGAGATGGGGGAGACGCATCGACGGATCGCTCGGGATGGGACTGGCGGGAGGCGCGCTCGGGTCGGGGGCCGGGGGGAGTCTCACGAGAGGGCGAAGCACTGGTGTTGAGGGCCTGGAGACGGTGCAACTCCCTGGTCGCATTCAGGATGCGTCGGCGGGCGTCGGCGGCGTAGCGTTCGAGGAGGCGGATGGCGGGGGGATCATCGGCATCGAGGCCGAGCGCGGCGTCGGCCTGGGTACGCTCGTCTCGGGCGTTGAGGAAGGTGTCGAGCCGATCGCGCAGGGCGGCAGTTGATTGGGCGACGAGGGCGAGGCCGGGGGCCTCGGACTTGTCCTCGGGGTCGAGGTCCCAGGGGCCGGAGCCGTCTCGGGCGAAGGCAGGGACGCCGAGCAGGTCGAGGGCGAGGTTCCAGATTTCGAAGGTCCAGCCTTTGTGGCGGGCGAGGGAGTCGGCGACCTCGTCCCAGCGCTCCAGGAGCCAGAGGACGCCGTGCTTGCTTTGGAGCAATTGCGGTTGAATGCGATCCGGTTGATGGGCGAGCCGATGGGCGAGGCGGGCGATTTCGGAGGCGCGGTCGTCGTCCCAGGATTCGACGGCCCGCTGGGCTCGTTCGGAGCGCGCGGCGAGGATGCGGGCCTCGCAGAACTCGAGTCGGATGGACTCGGCGCAGAGGCGGTCAAAGTGCCAGAGCTGGGCGGGGCCTACGGGGCGGTAGTCGTTGCGCCACTGAGCGTTGCGTTCGTCGATGGCCGAGGCCAGATCCGCGGGCGGTCGGGTGCCGATGCGGGAAAGACCGTGGGTTCGGGCGTTCTGGCTCGACCGGGCCTTGCCTTCGGTCGTTCTGGGACCGGTCGACAGAAGGGCGTTGAGACGGTTGGCGATCGTTTGCTTCAGAGTGGCGGCGGCCATGAGCAGGGCTCCAGGATACGGATTCAACGGGGGAGTGCTTTGAGTGTGTTGCCGGGGAACGAGAACGCGGGTCGTTCGTCAATATCATCGCGAATGGAACGATGCTTAATTGTGGAAAATAGGAAAGAAGAGGCGATTTTCCAAATTGGGTGAAGGGCGAGGGTGGGGCGGGGAGGTGGCATGCGATCACGGGGGCGTGTTCAATCGGAGCGTTAGAAGGGGTGAGGGAGGTTGGTTCTCCCTGCGAGGTTTTCCCCCCACCTTTTCGAGGCGAACGGTCATCATGGTTTCCAGAGGCTTCGGTACGCTGCTTGGACTGGCGATGATGCTTGCGGTGGCGGCCCCGGTGCAATCGGCGGAAATTTTGTATGTGCAGAACTTTGAGAACCCCACCGGGTTTCGGAACGACGGCGCGGATGTGAATATTTTTCGGACTGTGAATCAGCTTTATGGCAATCAACCGCCCGGCTTTCAGTTCGCCCAGCGAAACACGGTTGAGACGCTGTTGATTACCGGAACCCAGGCGTTTGGAACGGGCTATTCGGACCCATCGGGGATTGGAGGGAACTACGCGTTGGGGATGTTGTCGAGTTATGAGAACGATTTGCTTGGCCTTTCGTTTGACACGGGAGGCCGACGGTACCTGAATTTCCAACTGACAGTGTCGAGTATTGACCTGAGTGCGTGGAGTGGTCCGTTTGTGGCGCCGGGGGCGGTGCCGGTTTTCCGGTTCACGCTGTACGACAACCCGACCGGGGTGAACGGGCTGTTTGGCAACGGAACGATTCTGGATCAGATTGACGCGTCGGGGACGGCCTCGGCGCGATCGGTGTTCGACTGGACGACGCTCTTGCTGCCACTGGATGCCTCGCAATCGACGAACGGCAAGGTGACGATTCAGATCGACCTACTGAATGGTGGTTATGCGGCGATGGATAACTTCCGGATCGTTGCCTCGGACATTCGGGGCGATCTGGGACAGATTCCGGAGCCGAGCAGCATGATCATCCTGGGATTGGGCCTGAGTGGGTTGGCAGGCGTTATGGTCCGGCAACGGGCGAGGCGATCGCGGGTCGAGGTTGATGGGGTTTGAGTGACGAATGGCACTTAGATTTACCCAAGCCGAGGCGTGCGGACGGGATAGAAAAACGCCGTCGTTCTGGCTCTGATGGGGCATGGGCACCCCTCTCTGACTCGGAGCCAGCACGATGCGAGCCCCCTCTCAAGGACGTCTCCGGCAGCAGGTCGACCTCCTCCGCCAGTGCTTCCTCCAGGGAGGAGGCCTCCCCTTTGCCGAGGTCCTCCCGGAGGGGGGCCTCTCCGCGGCGATGGCCGAGATCAAGGCCCCCTGGAACGACCGGATCTACACCCCGCTGGTGACCCTCTGGACCTTCCTCGGTCAGGTGCTCAACGCCGACCAGTCCTGCCGCGCGGCGGTCGCCCGCCTGATCGCTCATCGCGTCGCCGAGGGGCTGCCACCGTGCAGTTCCGAGACGGGCGCCTACTGCCAGGCGAGGAAACGATTGCCCGAGCGGTTCTTCGCCGCGGTCGCCCGACTCGTTGGGCGGAACCTCGACGCACAGGTCGATCCGCGGTGGCTTTGGAAGGGCCGCCGCGTCTGCCTCTTCGACGGCTCGACCGTCGCGATGCCCGACACCGAGGAGAATCGCCAGGAGTACCCGCTGGCCTACAACCAGACGCCCGGGACCAACTTTGCGATCGCCCGCATCGGGGCGATCATCTCGCTGTCGTGCGGGGCGATCCTCGAGCTGGGCGTCTGCCGCTACGCCGGCAAGGGCCAGGGCGAGGTCAGCCTGCTGCGGCGGATCTGGGACGTGTTGCGGCCCGGCGACGTCCTGCTGGGCGACCGCCTGATGTCGGGCTGGGTCGGCATGCACCTGCTCAAGCAGCGGGGCGTCGACACCGTCAGCCGCCTGTCGGCGCACCGCCGGGCCGACTTCCGCAGGGGGAAGCGGCTGGGCCGGGAGGACCACCTCGTCGTCTGGCGGAAGCCGACGTCGATCCGCTCGGTGGACCGGGAGACCTACAACGCGCTGCCCGAGGCGATCACCGTCCGCGAGGTCCGCGTCCGGGTGGAGCAGCCGGGGTTCCGGACCCGGTCGATCGTGGTGGTGACGACGATCCTGGACCCCGAGCGGGCGACCCGGGAGGAACTGGGGTCGCTCTACTTTGCCAGGTGGAACAATGAGCTCGATTTGAGGTCGTTGAAGCAGACGCTCCAGATGGACTTGCTGCGCTGCAAGACGCCGGAGCTGGTCCGCAAAAGGAGATCTGGGCCCACGTCCTTGCGTCCAACCTGATCCGTACGGTGATGGCGCAGGCCGCAGCCGGTGAGGGGGTGCCGCCGCGGACGATCAGCTTCAAGGCGACGCTGCAGGTGCTGGAGGCGTTCCGGCCGCTGATCGCCTACCGGGGCCACCGCGGCGCGTGCCACCGTGCGGAGTTGTACGGGCACCTGCTCGGGGCCATCGCCGTGCACCGGGTCGCGGACCGGCCGGGCCGGTTCGAGCCCCGAATGTCCAAGTTTAGGGTGAAGGGGTACGGCCGCCTGACGGAGCCACGGCGGGAGATCAAGCTTCGCATGCTCAAAGGAGTTGCGAAAATCTAAGTGCCATTCGTTTGAGTGACCTTGTGTGAGTGTTGAGAACCTCGGGGCGTTGGCAGGGAGGCCTCGCCTGGAGGTATCGTGGGTGGTCAGGGATCGGGCCGGACGGTGGATGAGGGGGAGGAGCGGGGGCTATGATGGGTCGAGACGGTTGAGGCGACCTCTTGCTCCTGAGACGATCCCATGCCCGGACCCCGATTGCCCGAGAACCCTGGCCAGTACCCAACCACGCGTCCGCGTCGCGTGAGACGAGCGGACTGGTCGCGGCGGTTGGTGGCGGAACATCACCTGAGTGTCGATGACCTGATCTGGCCGTTGTTCGTGTTCGACGGGCCGGGAGACCGGCAGGAGGTGCCGTCGATGCCGGGGGTGGAACGGTTGTCGATCCCCCGATTGGTTGAGGCCGCGGCGAAGGCGGCCGAGCTAACGATTCCGGCCATCGCGATTTTCCCCGCGACGGATCCGGCGTTGAAGACGCCGGACGCCGAAGAAGCGCTGAACCCCGAGAACCTCGTGTGCCGGGCCGTCCGCGCGGTCAAGGAACAGGTGTGCGGGGTAGGGATCATCTGCGACGTGGCGCTCGACCCGTACTCCAGCCACGGGCAGGACGGTTTGGTGCGCGACGGTTATGTGGTTAATGATGAGACAGTCGAGGTGCTGTGCCGCCAGGCGGTGGTCCAGGCCGAGGCGGGTTGCGACGTGATCGCGCCGAGCGACATGATGGACGGTCGGGTGGGGGCGATCCGGCGGGCGCTCGATGAATCGGGGTTCGAGTATGTGCAGATTTTGGCCTATGCGGCCAAGTATGCCTCCAGCTTTTATGGTCCGTTTCGCGACGCGGTCGGTTCGGCGGGGAATCTGGGATCGGGGGACAAGAAGACCTATCAAATGGACCCGGCCAACAGCGATGAAGCATTGCGCGAGGTGGCGCTCGATATTGCCGAGGGGGCCGATCTGGTGATGGTCAAGCCTGGCATGCCGTATCTTGACATTGTCCACCGGGTGAAGGAGACGTTCGGTTTGCCGACGTACGCCTATCAGGTGAGTGGGGAGTATGCCATGATTCGAGCCGCGGGGGATCGGGGCTGGCTTGACGGCGACAAGGCGATGATGGAAAGCTTGCTGGCGTTTAAACGTGCGGGAGCGGATGGTGTGCTGACGTATTATGCACGAGAGGCGGCGGAGCGGTTGCGATCGGGCTGACGCGGGAGAGGAACCGATGGGGGCGGTTGTGCGAGGCGTTGCGCTTTTGTAAGGTGCGTGGGTATGTTTCGCATCCTCGGCAACACACATCGGGCCTGTGATGGACCCAGGCGCCGCGAGGTGCTTCGGATCGGGGGTCTTGCTGCCCTGGGGTTGGGTTTGCCTCAGCTTCTGGGTCGGGGAGCGTGTGCGGCGTCGGCGCAGGAGGGTTTTGGTCGGGCGAAGTCGTGCGTGTTAATTTATCTGTTCGGTGGCCCGAGTCAGATCGACCTGTTTGATCTCAAGCCCGAGGCTCCTGAGCAGTTTCGGGGTGAGTTTCGGCCGATTGCCACGGCGACGCCAGGAATGGACCTGTGCGAGCATCTTCCTCGGCTGGCAAGGCGGTCGGAGGACTTCTGTCTGATCCGGTCGATGAGGCATGAGCACCCCCGACATGGCTGGGGGTTGTATTACATGCTGACGGGGAAGAAGCACTCGCGTCCTGATCTGGATGCGCCTCCGACACCGGACGATTTTCCGGGGCCCGGGGCATTGATCAGCCATCTCTTACCCCGGAGTGACGGCGCACCGGCCGCGGTGACGCTGCCGCGATGGAACCGATTCAACGACCTGCCCGATGCCTATGCGGGCGAGCGAGGCGGGTTTCTGGGGTCGGCGTTTGATCCGTGGCTGGTCCGGTCGTCCTCGCCCGAGGGAATCGACTTCGAACCCGACGTGATGACGTTGCCGCCCGACGTTGGCCCCGGTCGGATTGAGGGGCGTCGTCGGTTGCTGAAACGGCTGGATGCGAGGCTTGATCAACTGGCTGCGCAGGGGGAGGTTCGGGATCAGCTTGTGCAGCGTGCCTTCGCCCTGATCGGCTCGACGGGGGTGCGGCGGGCGTTTCGGCTCGACGAAGAATCCGAGGCGATTCGAGCGCGTTATGGACGCCATCCTTTTGGTCAAGGGTTGTTGCTCGCTCGGCGGCTGGTCGAGGCGGGGACAAGACTTGTGCAGGTCAACTGGCATGATGACGGGAGTGATGTGAAGTCGCCGTTCTGGGATACGCATCAGGATAACTTCGGATCGCTCCGCGAGCGGTTGGTGCCGCCGCTGGACCAGGGACTCTCGTCGTTCCTTGAGGACCTCTCGGCGCGGGGGTTACTGGACGAGACCTTGGTGGTGGTGATGGGGGAATTTGGCCGGACGCCGCGGGTGGGTCAGGTGGTGATGAACACGGCGACCGACGGCAACGGCCGCGACCACTGGCCGCACGCATACACCGTACTGGTTGCTGGTGGGGGCGTTCGAGGGGGTTCGGTGTTCGGGGCAACCGACGCCCGAGCGGCTGAGGTGGTCGATGCGCCGGTGTCGCCTCCGGACCTGCAGGCGACGGTTCTGCACCTGCTGGGGATCGATCCGGCGACACTCATCACCGATCGGCTCGGCCGAGCGCATCGGGTGAGTGAGGGGTCTCCAGTGTTCGGAATTCTCCGTTGAGCTTCCTCAGGCCTGGGTGTCGGCTGACGGGGAGCGAAGATCGGGGTAGACTTGGCGAGCGTGAAGAACCGAGCGCGGTCTTCCACTGACCCGTGTCGCACTCGCCTGGGACCGTTTTCGATGTCATTGCTCCACCATCCGACCGGCGGTTATCACACGCTGCCGGGGATCGAACCGTACTCGTGCGGCGTGGTCTCGGCCGAAGGGTTCGAGATTGTGCATGCGACGTTTGAGCGTCCTGTGCCCGAGGCGCAGGGCTTTGCGAGGATTCGAGCGCATCTGGAGGGTGAAGGGAGGCCACTGACAGCCTTGTGTGGGGTCGAGCTGCGCTCTCCCAGGCCGTTCAGTTTTGAGGGGTTTGCCGCATTCAATAGAGCGTATGCGGAGACTTTGAAAGGCTGGGGCGTGTTCCTGGGAGAGGTGAATCCGGTGGCGAGAACGAACGTGGCCCCGGAGGTCGATGCGCCCGAGATACCTTCGTTCTACGGATTCTCGTATACCAGACCATGCGACCGGTCGCTACCGCCGACGTTCGTGGTAGCCGGGGCGGGAGAACTGCCCGAGGGGGTGCTGGAGGAAGTGGCAATCGTTCGTCGAGGCGAAACCGATGCCGATGCGATTGCCGAGAAGGCGCGGTTCGTGATGAACCTGATGGAGGGACGGCTTCGAGGGCTGGGGGTGGGTTGGAATCGCGTGACCGCCGTGGATGTGTACACGATTCATTCGGTGGTTGCGCTCTTGTCTGAAGTGATTTTGAATACAATGGGATCGGCATCCATTCACGGAATTCGATGGTTCTTCAGCCGGCCGCCGATCGTGGGGATCGAGTACGAGATGGACGTGCGGGGGGTTCGAACCGAGATCCGGCTGGACTGAGCGGACGGGAGACAGCTTACTCGCCGATGTCTTCGTTCCAGAGTTCGGGCCGGGCCTGGATGAAGTCCGACATCAGGCGGACGCACTCAGGGTCGTCACGCACGTCGAGGACGATCCCCTGGGCGCGGAGGTGGTCTTCCGGGCCACGGAAGGTCCTGTTCTCGCCGATGACGATGCGGGGGATCTTGTACAGCAAGGCGGTTCCCGAGCACATCGGGCACGGGCTGAGGGTGGTGTAGAGCACGGCCCGGCGGTAGTCGCTCGCCTTGAGCCGACCGGCACGCTCGATGGCGTCCATTTCGGCGTGGAGGATGGCGCTGTTCTGTTGCACGCGGCGGTTATGGCCCCGACCGACGATGCGATCGTCGAGGACCAGGACCGAACCGATGGGGATGCCCCCTTCGTCGAGACTGAGCCGGGCCTCGTCGATCGCGGCTTGCAGGAACGGATCGCGGGATGAGGGGGCAGTCATGATGAGTCCTGGGCCGGAGATGGTTGGGATTTCTGCCACGAGGGCGAACGAGCGCGGCGAACCTGAGAGGGGGCCGGGGTGTCTCTGGACATCGAGACACGATGATCGGTCCCCGAAACGGAGGTCACGATGAGGAACATCCAAATGATGTCGATCTGGGCATCGTACCACATTGCTGCGTCCGCCACCTGAATCTGCCGCGCACGCTCTGGGCAATCGTTCCGGCCGTGACGTGACGTGACGAGGTGGTGTCGTCCCCCGTCCGTCCGTCCCGAAGGTCCCCAACGGTTTTCCTGAGCGAAGCATTATGCCTGCATCATTCTCGCGTCGAGAGTTTGTCAAATCGCAAATTGACAAGGCGATTCGGTTTGCGCGTTCTGAAGCGGAAGGCGTGAAGGAGCGAAGGGCGTTGACGCGCTTGCTCTGGAATGTTCAGAGCCGATCGGATCTGCTGCGCCCGGCGCGGTTTGCCGGGCGGGCCGAAGAGGAGTCATTGCGAAGGCTTGTGGGCGGGTTGCTGGCCCTGGTCGGGTATCGAAGGTCGTGGCTCAGGCCGGTGGAGCAGTGGGAACCGAGGGAGGGCGGGACCCATTCCGTCTTCTCGTCGCTGGCCCACCACCTGCTTGCGAACTATCCGGTGCCGCCGGTCATGCATTCGGCCTGGTTTGCGGGGTCGGGATGGTGGGCCTATCGGCAGCGACACTGGTTTCGTCATGTGGGAATGGGGGGTAGTCTGCGGACCGCAGGGTTCCCGATCCGACTGACGAAGCGCATGGCTTATGAATTTTCTCTTGCTCCGGCACACTTTGACATCGGGTTTGCGCTGCGATGGGCTCAGGTCCGGGGACTGGGAGGCTCGGACACGATTGCCCGGGTGGTTGCGTCGACCCGGCTGGGTCGAGAGTTTTTCGGCGAAGCGTTCTGGACGTCGGTGATCCACCTATTTCTCAGGACGCGAGGTCTTGATCCGGCACACGTTGATTTGATTGTCGAGTACTTGAACCATCAGAAGTTTGTGCAACGCACGATCATCGTCGGCGAGGACACGGAAATCTCGATCGATCCGCCCCGGCCGGATCTGTCGATCAAGGGGTGCACGGTTACCTCGTTGTTGCGAAGGGCGGAGGAGTGGAAGGCGGAGCAACGCCCGGAGGCTCCTGAGCGGAAACGGTTCGAATGGAACCGTTCGGAGATTCGGGAGTACCAGCGAGCCGAAGATGAGACGCGGGCCTGGACGATCCGGGAGTTGCTCGACAGCGACGATCTGGCGGCCGAAGGAAAAGCGATGAAGCATTGTGTGGCCACCTATACCGAGTTTTGCGTGCGAAGGCGCTCGACGATCTGGTCGCTGGGGCTGGAGGGTCCCGAGGGACGGCGCAGACTGGCGACCATCGAGGTCGATCCGAAGACCAGGACGGTGGTTCAGGCCAGCATGAAATGCAACGAGGAACCCGATGAGCCCTGCCTCTCCCTGGTGAAGGAGTGGGCCAGTCGAGAGGGTCTGACTGTCGAGTGTTGAGCCGTGACGGACGCACCGAGGGTCGGCAACAGAAGATCAGCGAGAATCCTGATCCTGAGGGTCGGGGAGCGATTGCAGGAGGGGACGGATGGCTGACCAGAGCTGATCCTTGATGCGAATGGCGACGGGGTTCTTCAGAGCGCTGGGTGATCGGTCGGGAACCGAGCTGCTGGCGAGGACGCCGATCGTCAATTCCCCGTCGGTAAAGTAACGATCGCCGCCGCCGTTGCGGCCAGAAAGGGTGGGTCCGACGCCGGTGACCTGGAATTCCTCGGTGAGCCAGCCGTGGGATTGCAGGTCGGCGATGAGGCCGTTGCGCTCGGCGTCGATGTCGGGGCCGATGTGGTGGGTGATTTGCCCGGTCCGTCGGCTGAACCCGACACTGCGATCGTAGGTGACGGCTCCGATCCAGAGGGGAATGCCGTCACGGCCGTAGTCTGACGACTCCCAGAATCGGACGTGGTGCCGGTGTCGGGCGCTCGTTCCCACCGGTTTTTCAAAGGCAAGGTCCTGCTTGCGCCCGAAGAGGTACAGGTTGCTGACGGGGGCATCGGCATCGGGCCGATTTCTCAAGACGCTCCGAGCGATGGCGAGGCTGGATCGGAGGGTGATCGGATCGGCGGCATCCCATCCGGAGTTCAACATGGATTGGATCAGTTCTTCCTTGGAGCCGATGAGGCCGACGTTGAGCGGATCGCCGGGGATGCCCTGGGCGGTTCGGGTGATTTTGGGGGCACGCTCCATAATCGGGTGATGTTCATAATGACGCCAGAGCACCGGAAGAATCAGATATGCGAGGATCAGCCAGGTGAGGATGACGGCGATGGCAAGGCCCATTGCCCGGATCAGGATGCGCTGCCATCGGGGTCGGCGCGGGGGGGAGAGAGGAGCGGTGTGTCGTTTCGGTTCCGGGAGCGGAGGCGTGACCTTGCCTGGCAGATCGTCGGACATGGGATTGGCTCGACGAGAGAGTGCTGGGGAGCGTTACCGGGATTGGGAATCCGCGGGCGGGAGGAACCCGATGCTGGCGGCGATCATCCTTTGAGCAGAAGCAGGAGCATGACCGTTAAGGTTTTTGCCTGGATCGCGTGGGAGAGGCCGGCGGGCATGTGGGCGAAGGTGCCGGGCCGGGCGTCGAGCATCTCCTGACCCAGGGTCAATTTCGCCTCTCCCGAGATGAATTGAAGGATGGCGGGTGTCGAGGCGGTGTGCTCGGAAAGCTCCTGACCCGCGGCGAAGGTAAAGAGCACGGCCTTGACGCGGTCATCCTGATGGATGGTGTGACTCAGGATGCCGTCTTCAAGCGGAATGGATTCCTGATTCAGGTCGGCGACGTAGGTGTAGGCGGTGCTCATCGGGATGATCCTTTCACGGGGTCGGGCGGCTCGCGATGCAACCGGATGCGTCAGGAGGGCGTTCGTGACGCTTGGGGAGGTCTCGGTTCCTAGACCTCGGCGGCGCGGGCTCGCCACTCTCGAACGGCGACGACCGCCAGCGTGATGACCGTCAGGGGAATGACGAAGGCGACCATCAACACCCGGAATGGTGAGAGCCAACCGGTTTCCAGGGCGGCGAAGATGAGGTGGATTGTATAGGCGACGTAGTAGCCGAGGAACAGGGCTCCTTCCCACCGAGCGATCCGGTGGCCGCTGGCGAAAATGGGCAGGCAGGCGACCGAGACGGCGACCATCACCGGCAGATCGAACCAGAGCGCAGCGGAAGGGACGGACACTCCCTGGGGTGCAATGGCCGCCGAGAGTCCCAGGACACAAAGGATATTGAACAGGCAGCTCCCGATGACGTTCCCCACGGCGATGTCTCGCTCGCCTCGAAGGCTGGCGATCACGGAGGTTGCGACCTCAGGCAAGGAGGTGCCGGCGGCGACGATGGTGAGTCCGATGACCAGCTCGCTGACGCCCAGGAGCCGAGCAAAGGTGACGGCGGACTCGACCAGCCACCTCGACCCGAGGACCAGGAGAGCCAAGCCGACGACCATCAGCAGCACCTGGAACACGAGCTGACCCACTCTCGCGCGGGCCGAACCGGCCCCGTATTCCTTGGCGAACTCCTGCTCGACCTCAAGGCCTTCCTTGCGGCTTTGGCGGACGAGCCAGGCGGTGTAGACGAGGATCAGGGCAAAGAGTCCGAGACCGTCGACGCGGCCGATGCGCTCGTCGAGACCAAGGCCCAGAAGGAGGAAGGACGCCCCGATCAGCAGCGGCACATCAAGCCGGATCAGTTGCCCAGCGACGACCAGGGGGGTGATCAGGGCGGAGAGACCGAGGATGAACAGGATATTAAAGATATTGCTCCCCACGACGTTGCCGAAGGCAAGGTTGGCCTGACCAGAAAGGCTTGCCTGCAACGAAACGGCCAGCTCGGGGGCGCTGGTGCCAAAGGCGACGACCGTGAGGCCGATGACGAGCGGTGAGATCCGCAAGGCCGCCGCCAGGGTCGAGGCCCCCCGAACGAACACTTCAGCCCCGACAACGAGCGCGACCAGGCCGGCAATAAACCAGAGGGCAGTAAGCATAGAGAACGTCCTACGGGACGAAACACGGTTCGTTGGATCGAGAAACGCGATCCATCCTGATGATCACCGGCAATCTTGTCCATGAGCGACTCACTTGCTCCGAGACGATTGCAGGATTCGTGAAGACGGGACCTGCTCGACGCCCGACGAGAGCGCGAGGAACGCCGGGGACGATGGGGAGATCGTGGGGAGCCGGCTTGAGAACCGGAGGGTGTCCGGTGGTGCTGGCCTGTCGGTCGCGAACGCGGAGCATGTGAGAACGCTCCCCCGCGAGTGACTGGGGGAGCGTGTTGATGGAGGAATCAGGCGTGGAGCGAACGGGCGGGATGGAGGGTTAGACCTCGGCCAGCGGTTCGTCGGAATCGCCGAAGGTGTCGAGGTGAATGCCGGCCTTGTCGAGAAGGCTGAGGAAGAGGCTGCACATCTTGCGGTTCGGGGAGTCGAGGTAGTCGAGGACCCGGCCCCCTTTGAGCCGACCACCCGCGCCGCCGAGGGTGATGACGGGGAGCTGGTTTGCCTCGTGGTTGCCGGTGAGCATGCTGGAACAGAAGACGAGCATTGCATTGTCGAGCGCGGTCCGTTCGCCTTCCTGAATGGCGTCGAGCCGTCGGGCGATGTAAGCGACCTGATCGACGAAGAAGCGGTTGACCTTCAGCCAGTCGTCGCTGTCGGTGTGCGAGAGGAGGTGGTGGATCATGTAATCGACACCGAGGTTCGGGAACCGGAGCGAGCTGTGGTCGTTGTTGAGCTTCAAGGTGCAGACGCGGGTGGTGTCGGTCTGGAAGGCAAGGACGAGGATGTCGGCCATGAGGCGCATGTGTTCGCCGATGTCCTGAGGGATTCCGTCGGGGGGTCGGGGGATGTCGGGGGCATCGAGCGAGGGGCGCCAGCCTTGCAGCTCGCCGCGACGGCCGGCGTGTTCGATTCGGGTTTCGACCTCGCGGACCGAGTCGAGGTATTCGTCGAGCTTCTGGCGATCGGAGAGGCTGATCGAGCGACGGAGGTCGCCCGCGTCGGCCAGGACCGAGTCGAGCACGCTTGTGTCGCCGGCGCGGGGCTCATCCTTGAACAGGCGGTCGAAGGCGAGGGCGGGGTAGAGTTCCAGGGGGGTCGGGGTGGTGGGTGAGCTCCACGAAATGTGAGAGCTGTAGAGCATCGAATAGTTCTTGTGTACCGATGGGTTTGACTTCTCGCAACCGAGAACCAGGCTGGGGACCTTCGTGCGATTGCCGACGTGCCGGGCGAGGACCTGATCGACGCTGGTGCCCGATCGGATCTCGCCGCCGGAGGCCAGCGGAGCGCCCGAAAGGAGGTTACCGGTCTGGGAGCTGTGGATGTTTCCTTTCAGGGCCTCGGCATTGTAGAGCCCTCGGAGAAAGAGAAGGGACTCGCGAAAGTCAGTCAGCGGTTGGAGGACGGCGCCCAGCTCCATGTCGCGGCCCTGTCCCCTGGCCCACCACTCCTTGCTGTGGAAGCCGTTGCCGGAGAAGAGGACCGCCAGACGGACGGGAGGTCCCTCGGAGGAGACGGCCTCGGGGACGTCGTCGGCCCAGGTGGGGACCGACTCCAGCCAGGGCAAGGCCATACTGACGCCGACGCCTCGGAGGAAGGTCCGTCGGGAGTGCAGAAGCGGGCTCATCGGTCGACTCCTCGGGCGAAGGATTGGGGAAGGCGATCAGCGCGGCGAGAGGGGATCAGTACACCAGGTCACGTTGACGGAAATGATCATTTATTGAGATTCAGCAGAGGAACGGCCCCGGCCGCGGATCTCGCGGAACTGGGGGCTGCGCACGATGGTTTCGATGGCGGCCGATACGCGTTCATCATGCGCCTTGAGTTGGCGCTGCATTTCGTCGAGCAGGGGTTCGTCGGAGAGCAAGACGCCTCGGCCGAGGGCATAGCCGAGCAGCTTCCGGCAGAACTGGCGGACGAAGTCGTCGCGTCGGGCGGTCAGGAGGTACTGGCGCAGGCCGTCGAGGCCGTCGATTTCGGTCTGATCGGGCAGGACGGTCCGGGTGTCGACGGGACGATCGGCCAGGTCGAACGCTCGGGATCGGCCGATGGCGTCGAAGCCTTCGAGGGCGAAGCCGAAGGGGTCGATGCGGGCGTGGCAGCCGGAGCATCGGGGGTCCTGGGTGTGGCGCTCGACAAGTTCTCGGACGGTCAGGCCGTCGGTGTCGGTCTCGTCGTCGGGCAGGTCGGGAACGTCGCTCGGGGGATTCGGGAGGGGTTCGCCGAGCAGGACCTCGGAGATCCAGATGCCCCGGAGGATGGGGCTGGTCCGCGAGGCTCCCGACTGCTTCGCGAGGGTTGCGCCGAGGCCGAGGATGCCTCCTCGGTCGAAGCGTCGGATGCCGTCGACCCGTTGCCAATCGGGGTCGTTGATGCCGTCGATGCCGTAGTGACGGGCAAGCTCATTGTTCAAGAAGGTGTAATCGGCGTCGAGGAGGGCCGAGACAGGGCGATCGTTGCGGAACAGGTCGGTGAAGAAACGAATCGTTTCCTCGTACATTGCCGGTCGAAGCGCGGCGAAGGTGGGGAAATGCCGCTCGCTTTTCTCATCAAGCGAAGGGAAGTCGTAGACCTGGAGCCATTGGCAGGCGAACTCCTCGGCCAGGCGGCGGACCCGGTCGTCGTCGAGCATGCGGCGGGCCTCGGCGGCGAGAACGTCGGGGTCGGTCAGGTCGCCTGAGGCGGCCTGGGAGCGAAGCGGCTCGTCGGGAACGGAGGCCCAGAGGAAATAGCTCAATCGACTCGCCAGCTCCCAGTTGGAGAGGGGAGCGGTTCCCTCGACCGGCGGTGCCTGCTCGACCCGGTAGAGGAAACTCGGAGCAATGAAGATGCGAGCGAGCGTGAGGCGGAAGGCGTCGTTATGCGCGAGCGATTCCTGGCGAAGGGATTGGTAAAGGTGGTTCAACACCTCGCGATCGGTGTCGGAAAGCGGCCGACGGTAGGCCCGTGCGGCGAGCTCGAACAGGGCGTCAACCTGCCGAGGCTCGGCCTGGATCAAGGCGGTGCGGAAGGCCTCGGCCTCGGCTTCGATGGGCTGGCGGAGCGGTTCAAAAAGGGAGGGGTCGCCGTCTTGCGAGGCGTATTCGAGAAGTTGCTGAAAGGCGTCAACGGTGGTTAATGCGTCGTGGCTGATGAAGCGAAGCTCGTTCCAGAGTCGGTCCAGCTCGGCGGCCTGCGCGTCGTTGAGCATGAGGCGACGGAGATGGTCGTCCTCTCGGTAGTGAAGCATCAGGGTGATGACCTCATCGACCGGGACGATCTGAGAATAGCAGAGCGCCGGGGGGAAAAGGCTGCGGAAAGCGTCGAGCTCACGCGCGAGGCGAGCCTGGGCCTGGCTGCCTTCGGCGATGACGATGGGCCGATCGGGCTTCGGTACGGGAGGGAGATCAAGGGCTCCGACCGTGGCGACGAACTGGACGCTTGCCTCCGCGCCGGACGAGGGGAGGAGACGACCTTCGGTGACGAACTGGGAGCCGGCGACCAGCTCGGCGGGAAGTCGGATCGTGATGAGCGACGGTGCCCGGACGCCAAGACTCTGCGGGTCGATCGGCTGGCCCTCGGGGTCATGGCCGAAGCGATCGGGGTCGAGCCCAAACTGGGGGGTGTCGGCATCGGCGGCGGGGAGTGCGGCCGGGGCTCGTTCTCCAAAGCCGATTCGAGAAAGGAGTGGTCCGCGGAGCGAGGAGAGTTGTCGGAACAGGAGGGCGTCGGGGGCACCGGGGGAGTCGGGTGGACCCTGGTCGAGCATGGTCTGGATCTGATGGGCGAGCTGGCGGGCCGATTCGAGGTCGGGAGCGTCTTGCCACTGGGCGAGCAGCGAACCGGCGGGGATGGTCGCATCGGTTGAGGCGTCGGAGTCGGGCTCGGTGAAGAAGTGCCAGACTGCGTCGTGGCCGAGGCGGTCGGCGTGGGGGTTGCCGGCGTCGATGTCGGGCGAAACGTCGGCGGCAAGATCCCAGGTCGAGCGGTCGGAGCTGATGGTCAGATCGACGGCCGTGAGGTCGCAGGAATGGTTGCCGTCCCTCGCACCGATGCTCAGGACCACGAGATCGCCGGGCTGAACCGGAAGCTTCTCGAACGGGCCAATGGTAACCGGAGCGGTTCCCTGAGCGGTGCCGGAGGCGAGTCGTCGGCGCGTGCCGGGCCGTCGGAGTTCCAGACGCCAGGTCACGCCGTTGCCGCATTCGGGGTGAGCATGCTGGACGGTTGACGAAAGGGTGATCGAGCCGTGGATCGGGCTGCGCCATCCGGCCGCGACGCGGAGGTCGGGGGTTGGGTGAACCGCGATCCCGTGAGGACGGAGATTCCCAGGAATTCGGACATGTTGATCGGAGGAATTGGCGACGGTGTTGGGGAGCTCGGGGTTTCCCCAGCCTCGGACGAAGTCGTAGCCACCGCCGTTGCGGATTGGGGTGGCGAGGAGGGATGAGGCGGGAATTTCCGGTGGGCCGACCCCGATTCCGAGGAAGTTGAACCAGGCGTCGAGGACGTGTCGGGGAATGCCTCGGTCGGCGGCCAGGGTGTCGAGGTCGGGGAGATCGGCTGCTTGAGTCGACGCGAAGGCGGCGTCGAGGCAGGCGAAGGCATGCGCAAGGGCCTCATCTCGACCGGACTGAAGCCGATGAGCGACGGCGCGGAGATCGCGGAGCGGCAGATCGGGGCGGCCAGGGGTGACGATCCGAGGACGTTCCCAGACGGCGAGGTCGTCGGTGGAGCCGTCACCGGCGTCGGTGAGGGCGAGCGTCACGAGGATCTCGTCGACGTCGATGGCGGAAGTGTCAGGGAAGTCGAGGCGAATCTCGTGGCGATCGACCAGGGGAGAGACCGGTTCCATCCAGGCGGTTGGGCCGCCGACCTTACCGAGATGACCGACGCTGTTGAACCTCCAGAGGGTGGTTTGCCAGGGCGCGACCATGCCGGTCAGGCGCTCGGCATCGCCAGGAACGGCGGATCGCCAGGCACTCCGAAGCGGGTCGAACACGGCGGAGGGAGTCTCTGGTTTGTCTTCGAGACTGTCGAAGAGCAGGCGAAGATAGCGAGGACTGAGGTTGTAATCGGACGCCACGGCCTCGATCGAGCGGTCGCCGTTGCGGAGGCGATCGCGGTGGTCGAGCAGAGCGGCGAAGTAGCGTTCCAGCGGCAGGCGTCCCCCTTCGTTCGTGGCGAAGACGATTCCCTGAAGGTTGACGGGAGTGCCGCCGCTGTCGGCGGTGAACCGGGCGTAGAAGTCCTTGATTCGGGCGACCGCCTCGTCGGTCCAGTCGCGTCGCGAGGTGCCGGAGGAGAAGCGGAAGCCATCGGGAAGCAAGACGGCGTGGTCGGCGATCTGCTTGGCGGCCTCCAGGTACTTTTCCAGGAGGGACGGAGACATGACCAGCGCGGCTCCGGCATTGGTGAAGCCTTCGCCGGCGGCGCTGTCGGTGGGGAATTCGCGGGCTGGATCAAGGGTGTCGAGGCCGGTCAGGTCGCGGATGGTGTGGGTGTACTGGGCGTTCGAGAGGCGACGGAGGAGGACCGGGCCGGGGTCTCCGGCATTGGCCTGGGCCTCGGCCCGGAGCAACTGGTCGATCCAGCTTCGGAGCTGGTCGCGATCGCCCGAGGGGATCGGGTCGGCTCCCGGTGGGGGCATCTCGCCGAGGTCGAGCACACGGGCGACCTTCTGCCAGTTCGGCGAGGCGGCGCGGAGGTCGTCAATCCCGTCAAACCGTTCGAGGTCGATGCCGGCCTCGGCAATGGCCGAGTCGTGACAGTCGAGGCAGTAGGTCTGAAGGAGAGGACGGGCGACCCGTTCGAAGTCTGCGGCGAGGGTCTCGAAGGAAGGTGTGTCGTCATCGGGCTGAGCGTCGGCCTGGAGCCGATCGACATCAAGCCCGGCGATCAGGAGGGCCGTGCCCAGGGTTGCCCATCCGATCCAGAAGACCTTCGGTGCAGGCACAGCGTCTCCTCCCGTTCAACTGAAGCCTTGGCGATCACGGCTCGATGACCCCGTGCGGTTTGCTCGTTTTGGGGGCGGGTCTGTTTGACAATCGCTTGAGACTCGGTGAACCTTGCATCGTAACGGGACGGGTGCTGAGGGTCCAGGCGCGTCTTGATGCGTGTTCGGTTGGGCCCGGCGCGAGTGATTGAGAACGTGTGAATTGAGTCTCGGCGGTTGTGCGGACGATTGGGATGGCGATACCGTCTTGCCTGAGGCGCATCGCGCTCGATCGAACCCAGGGAAGGGGACGTATTGGGATCGTCTTCAGCCGATCTGGTCCGAGACTCAGGGAGTTAACTCATGAGATGGGGATGGTGGAGTCGGACGTGTTGCGTTGTCACGCTGGGGGTTGTGGTCGGGTTTGCGGGCAGGGGAACGCTTCGGGCGGCCGAGGATCGGCCACCGAACCTGATTGTTGTCTCGGTCGATAACCTTGGATATGGCGACATTGGGCCATTTGGATCGGAGTTGCACCGTACCCCTCACCTCGACCAGATGGCGAGCGAGGGGATGAGATTGACGCACTTTTATGTCACCTCGGGCGTCTGCACACCCAGCCGGGCGAGTCTGATGACGGGATGTTACCCGAGGCGTCTGTCGATGCACGAGGATCACGAAGGGGGGCGGGTGCTTCGGCCGCGATCGGCGACTGGCCTGCACCCGGACGAGGTGACGATTGCCGAAGTCTTACGCGAGGCCGGGTACGCGACCGGCATTTTCGGCAAGTGGCATCTGGGGGACCAACCCGAATTCCTGCCGACCCGGCAAGGGTTCGACACGTTTTTCGGGATTCCCTACAGCGATGACATGGTGCATACGCTTCCTGTCGCGAAGGAACGCGGCTGGCCCCCCCTGCCCTTGCTGAGGGATGAGGAGGTGATCGAGGCTCCGGTCGATCGCAACACGCTTGTAAAACGTTGCACGGAGGAGGCGATTGCGTTCATCGAGCAACATCGTGACCGGCCGTTTTTTGTCTACATGCCTCACACGATGCCCGGTTCAACCGCTGCGCCCTTTGCGAGTGAGGCGTTTCGGGGTCGGTCGGCCAATGGACCGTATGGCGACTCGGTGGAGGAGCTTGACTGGTCGCTCGGCCAGGTGATCGAAACGCTACGGGAACTCGGGCTGGATGAGCAATCGCTGGTGATCTGGACGTCGGATAACGGAGCGCCGCGACGCGATCCGCCGCAAGGGAGCAATGCCCCGATGGCCGGCTGGGGGTATTCGACCGCCGAAGGGGGGATGCGGGTCCCCTGCCTGGCGCGATGGCCGGGCAAAATCCCGGCGGGATCGACGTGCGAGGAACTGGTCTCGACGCTCGATTTCCTCCCCACATTCGCTGCTCTGGCCGGGGTTGAGCCTCCCAAGGATCGGCACCTCGACGGGTTTGATGTCCGCGAGCTGCTGTTCGGGACTCCTGGAGCCCGATCCCCCACGGTTGCGTTCTTCTACTACGAGGGCCCGCACTTGCAGGCGGTTCGGTCGGGGCCCTGGAAGCTGTATTTGCCGCTGGGCGAAGGGATCAGACCTCCTCATCCTGCGATTGAGCCGGGCCGCCCTGCCCTGTTCGACGTCTCGATTGACCCGGGCGAGTCGATCGATTGCGCCGCCGATCAGCCTCAGGTTGTCCGCTTGCTGCTTGCCCTGGCCGACGAGGCCCGCACGGACCTGGGTGACGGCGACCGGCCCGGAGTGAACCAGCGGCCCACCGGACGGGTCGATTCGCCGAAACCACTGACTCGCGACCAGGGAGACCGCTCTGCGCCCTCGTCTTCGACTTTGGAAGACTGAGGAGTACGGGGGGGCGGTGGGTTGCCGCTTCGTGGATTGCTCTTTCGAACTGAGGGTGGATCGAAAGTTCATTGGAATTGTTTACGTCAATGCGATTCTCAAGTTGTTGGCGGGACGGATTGGAGGTGGAGAAAGGTGGAGCGCCTTTGGATTCGCTCGGTTGAGTCTCAAGGCGAGCCTCTTCAATTCGATGGGCGTGCGCGATATTCTTCAACGATTGCTCACAATTTGGTGGGCGCTTGCGGTTGTGACACTTGAGGCGTTTCGATTCTGGGAAACCTGGGGATCACGTCAGGCTCGCCCGGGGAGTCTTGATTCCGAGGCGACCAGAAGTGCGATCACCTCCGCTAGGGGTGAGTGGCTCCTCGATCCGATGCGGCATGGCCGCTGGAAGGGAATTCTCTGTGTGCATCAGCGCAGAAGCGAGTTTCGGGGCCTCCGCGGCCCTGATCCCGGTCGGCCTTTATTGCGTGCGAGAAGCGGTGCGCAAGGAACCAGCGAAGCTGGCCCTTGCAGCGATCCCGTTGATCTTCGGGGTTCAGCAGATTTTTGAGGGGTTTGTGTGGCTGGAACTCGGCCGGGGGGCGGCCCGACCGGATTCTCCGGCCGCGCTGGCGTTCCTTTTTTTCGCCTTCTGGTTCTGGCCCGCGTGGGTCCCTTTGAGTCTTGCGTGTTTCGAGCGAAGGGGCCGGCCGTTCCTTCTGATCCTGCTGGCGCTCGGGATGGGACTCGGAGCGAGTCTCTTTCTTCCCATCGTGACCGAACCCGAGCGTTATCTTGCGATCGAAGTGGTCCGGCATTCGATCGAATACCAGATTGGGGCCATTCCGATCTCGAAGGTGATCCCCGAGATGGTTCTGCGCGTGGTTTACCTGGCGATTATCGTCGTTCCGTTTGCCTTTTCCGATCGGCGTCTGCAAATCTTTGGAGGGGCCGTGCTGGCCTCGTCACTGGTGAGTCAGATCGCCTTCGGTTATGCGTTCTTTTCAATTTGGTGCCTGTTTGCTGCATTGCTTTCGCTTTACCTGGGTGTCTACTTCGCCCGGCTCCCTCGAACGATCAAGCGAGGATAAGAACCGACCGAGCAGATGCTGATGGATGTGGGAGATGAGGTTCCAAATGGATCAAGGCCCGCTTCCCACGGGGGGAAACGGGCCTTGATGAATTGGATTGTGTTGAGTCGGGGCGAGCCGATTTGAACGGCCGACCTCCTGCACCCCAAGCAGGCGCGCTAACCAGGCTGCGCTACGCCCCGATCCCGAGGGGTCCCACGGTGGAAACCGGGGGAACGGAACTCGGCAGAAGCGGCATCCGCAAGGCGGGGTGGGTGAGAATGACCGGGCTGGTCAAGTGGGGTCACGAACCCTAGGATGCAGGCGATTCTGTGCCCGTATTCTAAAGAGTTCCGGGTCCCTGTCAATGCGGGCTCGGCCGGGGAAGCGAGATCGTGACGAACGCTGCGGATCGGTTGATCGCGAAGATGCGCGAGGTGGGCAACGGGGTGGTGGTGGGAATCGACCCGCGACCGAAGCAATTTCCGAGGGAAATCGCTGAGCGGTTTCCGAGGTCGGCGGAGGGGATCGCGCGGAGTTTGCTGGCGTTTGGAGAGGAGATATTGGGGGTCGTGGCGGGGAAGGTGCCGGCGGTGAAGTTTCAGTCGGCGTTTTACGAGGAGTTCGGGCCGGCGGGGGTGTCGGCGTTGCACGCGAGTGCGGCTGATGCGAAGCGTCGGGGGCTGTTCGTGATCATCGACGGGAAGCGAAACGATATCGGCTCGACGGCCGAGGCGTACGCGAGGGGCTATCTGGGGCATCCGCCGATTGATGAGGAGAAAGGGCCGGCCTGGCAAGGGGATGCGTTGACGATCAACCCATATCTGGGGAGTGACGGCATTGCACCCTTTGCGAAGGTGGCGAGCGAGCGAGGGCGCGGCCTGTTCGTGCTGGTCAGGACGAGCAACCCGTCGGCCGGGGAGTTTCAGGACTTGATTGCTGAGGGGAAGCCGATTTACCGGCATGTGGCTGATCGGCTGGTCGGGTGGGCCGAGCCGTTGAAGGGGGAGTCGGGTTATAGCGCGATCGGGGCGGTGGTGGGGGCAACGTATCCGGAGCAACTGGCGGAGCTTCGGGAGGCGATGCCGGGCATTCTGTTCCTGATCCCAGGCTACGGAGCGCAGGGAGGAACGGCCGCTGATGTGGCGGCTGGGTGTGACGCGGACGGTCTGGGAGCGATTGTGAATTGCTCGCGGGGGATCATCTTCGCGTATGAGCGACCTGAGCTTCGCGAGCGGTTTGGCGACGACTGGCGTGCGGCGATCGCGTTTGCGGTGGAGGAGATGGTCGAGGACCTGGCGGCGAACACGCCGATGGGGATGATGAGAAGGTGATCGACGGCGATCCGGATGGGGATCGGTGGGCGACGAGTTACGGGTTTCGAAGACGGAACCTGTGACAAGCGTTCATGTTCCGGAACGCATCTCGACAGGTTCAAGGGTCTGAATCGTGGACCTTAGAGCAGTTTTCGATGGAGCGGAGCGGCTCGCCGGGAGATGGGAGACAGGCACCTCGAAGACTCGGAGCCAGTCCCCATTTCCCTGACCCTTCACAGACAAACGAAAGACGCTCTAGAGCTGTGGGATGCTCCCTTTGCGGGCCATCCGGACGACGGCGACTGTGCCGATGCTGAACATGCCGAAGGGTATGGCGAGCATCAGGATGATGCTGCGGGAGAACCCGGTGGCGAAATCGGCGCGACCACCTTCGGATTCTTGCACCGCGAGTCCCGATTTGCAGTTCGGGCAGGCTGAGGCGGGAGCCGAGGCAGCCAGGGGGAGCATCAACGCACTGGCGAGAAGTCCGAGGCGAAGGATGGGCCGAAGGGACATGGTCGGCTCCCGGGCAAGTTCGGGGGAACAGTCGGGTTAGACGCCCGCGACCGCAGGGGCGGCCGTGGAGAAGTCGAGTTGGTAGAGCATCAGGTAAATAACAACGCCGGTGATCGAAACGTAGACCCAGATCGGGAACGTGACCTGAGCGATCACCCGGTGGCGGTCGAACCGCTTGCGGAGGGCTCGAACGACCGTGATGAGGATCATCGGCACCATGACGACGGCGAGGATGGTGTGCGAGAGCAAGATGGAGAAGTACGCCGGCCGGGCCGGGCCGACTCCGGAGAACTTCACGCTACCGACCTGGGCATGATACACGAGATAGCAGGCGAGGAAGATGGCCGAGACGGTCAGGGCGGCTACCTGGGCCACGGTGTGGCCTCGAACGTTGCCGGAGCGGATCAAGATCCAGCCGAGGATGAGCAGAATCGCACAGGTGCCGTTGAGTGAAGCGTTGACGGCAGGGAGTCCTCGGGCCCAATCAGGAGCAGAGAGGTAGGCGATCCGCTCGCGGAGGCGTACCATGCCGACCTCATCGGCGATGTCGAAGACACCGACGACGCGGTTGCCGCGATCGACGAGGGCGAGCTTTGTGCTGTGCAGGATGGCCTCGGCCCCGGAAGCGAGGTCGTCTTCGGTAGCCTCGGCAACGCTCTGGAGGAAGCCGCGCTGGACGAACTCGTAGGTGTATTCTTGCGGCGCGGTGAGGAACCACCAGCGATCGGGATCGGCCCCATAGCGGCGGGCGAAGTCGGTGAGAACCTCGGGGGTATCGAAGTCGGGGTCCACCGTGATGCTGACGAGGCGGACGGGGGAATTATCGGGGAGATCGGCCTGGAGCTTGGCCATCTCGGCCGAGATGCGGGGGCAGCTCGACGGGCAACGGCTGAAGACGAAGGAAGCAACCCAGACCCGGTCGGTCAGGTCGGCGTCGGTGATTTCTTGACCGGAGCGTTCGGTGAAGGCGAAGGAGCCGAGGGGGTTGGCTGCCTCGCCTAGGTCGTAGCCGGACCGAATGGGCGGATAAGGGTTGGTCTGGGTGAAACAGACGAGGGTGGAGGCGGCGACCGTCGCCAGCACAATGCCGATACCGATGCGGTAGGAGCTGCTCACGTCAGAATGCTCGCGGAGGCGAGCCCAGTGGGTGTTGAGGGCGATCGTGGGGCGGAACCGAGGAGCGAGGCGAGGACGGGCAATCGGGGGGGAGTACCTTCACCGCTCTGAAGGGATTATACGAGGCGCGGCGAGAGGCAGGATTGAGGGTCGGCCTGAGGTCGGAGGGTGTTGGGTTGGGGTCAGGGTTGATCGGAAGCGGCGGCGATGGGTGCGGCGGGATTCGGGTCAGGATTGCCGGGGGGCAAGGCCATGTCGGGGACCAGCCCGAGGACGGTGACGGTGGCCAGAAAGGTGGTCGGGATGAGGACGAGGTACTTCCATCGCCCTTCGAACAGCAGGTGCATGAAGAACAGACCGACCAGGCCGGCCTTGATGATGGCGATGACCATGAGGCCGCCGATCAGGAGCCAGGCTGACGCATCGGCAAGGGCCTTTGCATAGAAGTATTCGGCCATCGTCAGGACGAGCAAGGCCAGGAAGACGCGCAGGTAGACTTTCACGTGAGAGGTCTGCTCGGTCTGGCTCACGACGATTGTCGAGGGGGTTCCGGTGGGGTCCATGCGTTGCGGTCCTCCGAATTCGGTGATCAGAGCAGAACACGCGAGAGCCGGCCCGATTGGCCTAGGCACGATCTCATCAGATCAGGTAGACGACGGTGAACAGGATGATCCAGACGAGGTCGACGAAGTGCCAGTAAAGCCCGGCCAGCTCAACGGAGGCGTGATTTTGCTGGGTGTAGCCGCCGAAGAGGGAGCGGAGCCAGATGATCGTCAGGGCGATGACCCCGCCGGTGACGTGGGCCCCGTGAAAGCCGGTCATTGTGAAGAAGGCGGAGGCAAAGAGGCTGACCGATGGCCGAAAGTGCCCTGTTTCGCTGATGCCGACGGAATAATGATGGCCGAACATCAACTGATAATATTCGTAAACCTGAATACTGAGAAACACGGATCCAATGAGGATCGTTGCGAGCAGCCAGAGCGAGAGACGGACCTTGTCACCCCGCTGGATGGCGGCGAGGGCGAGAACCATCGTGACCGAGGAGCAGATCAGGATAAAGGTATTGATCGCCGTCAGGTCGATGCTCAGGGGGTTGACGAGCATCTGGTACGGTTCGGGCCAGGAGAAGGTTTCCAGACCGTCGATCCGGACCTCGGCCCCGAGGGCCTGGAGACGTCGGTAAAGGTCGCCGACATCGGCCGGGGAGTACGGGGAATCGACCAGAACGACGGCGGCGCCGAGGTCGTGGGCTGTTTCGACGAGGTGCTCAACCTCCTCGATCGGTGTGCCGCTGGCGTTGTGGATGGCCTCGACGACGGCTTCTTCGTCGGGACCGGCTTGGATGAGGACGACACCCTGAGCATCCTGGCGGTTGGTCAGATCGGTGCCGGGGCTGAACAGGTTGCTGTAGGACGCGGGAGGGCTGCCCGCCCGGAGGACGACGTACGAGCCGATCAGGCCGGTGAAGAACATGACCTCGGTGGCGAGAAAGAGCCAGAGGGCCACCTTGCCGGGGGTCGCGGGCGGAGGGCTGGGATGCCCGGCGTGAGCGGCGGAGGGGTGGTCGTGGTCGTGAGGAGCGCCGGTCGGTTCCTCGCCAAAGGGGGGTGTCTCGGCCATCGGTCGTTCCGTTGCGTGGGGAGACCCGGCGCGGGCCGGGTACGTCGCGTCACCAATCGGCCCGAAGCGAGCGGGAAAACAGTGGCTCGTCTCAGGCCGGCAGCGGGTTGAGCAGGAGCAGGAGCAGGATTGCGGGCAGGTAGAGGAATGAGGCCCCGAGCAGTCGTCGGGCCGTGGCATCGGAGACATGCTGCCAGAATCGAACCGCGCCGGCCAGGTAGTAGAGGCCTAGGAGCAAGGCCCCGACAAAGTAGTACGGGCCGGCCAGTCCGATGGCCACCGGCAGGAGGCCGACCGGGACAAGGACCAGGGCATGCCCGACCGCCTGCCGAGCGGTCAGAACACCGAACGGATCGACGCAGGGGAGCATTTTGTAGCCGCCTCGGGCGTAGTCGTCGCGGTAGATCCAGGCAATGGCCAGGAAGTGCGGGAACTGCCAGAGGAAGACGATCAGGAACAAGGCCCAGGCTTCGATGCCGAGCTGGCCGGTGGCCGCCGCCCAACCGATGACCGGCGGCAATGCTCCCGGCACGGCGCCGACGGCCGTGTTGAGGGTCGTGATCGGCTTAAGGAGGGTGTAGACGAAGGCATAGAGGACGAAGGTGATCCCGGCGACCGCCGCGGCGATCGGGTGGGGGCCGATCAGGAGCAAGGCGAGTCCAGCGACGGTGAGGGCCGAGCCGAAGAGGGCCGCCTTGCCAATGGCAATCCGACCACTGGGCAAGGGGCGTCGAGCGGTCCGTCGCATCCGGGCGTCCCGGGAATGCTCGACGACCTGATTCCAGACGCTCCCCCCGGCGGCGACCAGGCCCGTGCCAAGCAGGGCGACGGCCAGCCAGAGGGGCGAGGACCCGCCCCGGGCCCCCAGAAGGTAGCCGACCGTCACCGTGACCAGCACGAGGAAGACGATCTTCGGTTTCGTAAGGGCGATGTAATCGTCGAGCAGACGAGGGGTGGCCGTGACCGTCGCCGTCGCCGAGACAGTGCGATTGCTCGTCACCTCGACAGGGACGGGACGCGGACGCGCGTCGGAGGCCGGGGGAGCCATCGGCGTGGCCATGTTCATCGGATCGCGGCCTCCAGGTCGCGCGAAGCGGGTGCGGTCGGGCTTTGGGACGATACCGAGGCCCGAACGGATTGGAACTGACGGGACGCTCGAAGGGCCAGAACGGTTGAGGCGGCGAGCAGCAGGGCGCCATTGGCCTGATGGGCCGTTCGGACGACGGCCTGACCCCGAGTCACCGAGCGAGGGATGCCGTCAAAGGGACGGAGTACCCACCACGAAGCGATTCCGAGCGTCAACTGCACGACGACCAGGGCGATCATGGCCCGAGCCGAAGGGACCAAAGCAGGATACACGGACCGACGCGTGATGACCATCCACGACACGCCGAGGACCGCCAGCAAAACGACGACCGCGAGGCCGCTGTGGACTTCCAGGCCGAGGCTCCGGTGTCTCAGCAACGCTCCGAATACGATCTGAGTATACACAAGCAGGGCCACGCCGAGGGTCAAGGCGCGCAGATGAAGCGAGTCGGGGGTCTTCGGAGCGGCCGATTTCCAGCGACGTCCGGTGATGACGCAGAGGGCGACCATGAGGGCGAAAAACGCCTGTCCGGTGCAACCGTGAACGGCTGCCAGGTCGGTGGAGTTGAGGCGAACGCGGTAGCCGCCGAGGGCCCCCTGAATGATGACAGCCGTCAACGCGAGCCATCCGAGGGCGGGGAGCCCCTTGCGCTCGACCGCTGCGTACCAGAGGGAGAGCAACGACCCGGCGATGCCGAGCGCAATGATCACCGCCAGGAACGATTCGGTGCCGCTGAGGGTGATCAGCGACCCGGCCAGGAGGATTGCCGAGATCACGGCGACCCCGGCAGCTCGCCAGGTGCGCCACCCGGCCGCGCCGGTGAACCAGAAGGCAAGGATGATGCAGCCGATTCCGGCAAAGGAGCCGAGCAGGCGGTGGGCATGCTCGATGTAGACCCCCCAGGAAGAGGTCCAGAAGTTATACAGAAACATATTGATGCCGAACGTCGTTGGCCAGTCGGGCACGGCCATGCCGACGCGGTAGGTCGTCACCAAGCCGCCGACGAAGAGCAAGGGCCAGGTGAAGGCGGTCGCCAGCAGCGCAACCCGGTGAGGACCGGGCCGATAGGGGTTCGGCGCGGTTGGGGGAGCTGGGGATCGGGAAGCGTCGTTCGGATTCGATGCGTCCATGGAAGGGAAGTTGGTTCGGCTCGGGACGTTCCGGGCGGAGAAAATTGGGAGAGGTCTCGCACACAGGCCCGGCTTTCAAGGTTGTGAAGGCCGGGGAATCGCTCGGAAGCGAAGGGACGGGGGATCAGGCCATGACCGAGTCGAGCGGCTCGGAATCGGAAGGGCGCGGCTCGGTTTGCGGCAAGTAGTCGGCCTCGAATTCGGGAAGGCTGTACTCGTAGGCCGGGTGATAGACCGTCGGGATGCGGTCAAAGTTGTAGTGCGGTGGCGGCGAGGCGGTTTGCCACTCCAGGGAGTTCGCGTACCAGGGGTTTGCCGTCGCCTTGCGACCGGCGATCAGGCTGGCAATGAAATTGTAGACAAGAATGAGCTGTGCCAAGCCAAGACCAATCGCGCTGATGGTCATGAACTGGTTCATGCCGATGATGGCGTCGTTATTGAAGAGCTCGAAGCCGGTGTAGTCGGCGTAGCGGCGCGGCTGGGCGTGCATGCCAACGATGTGCATTGGGAAGAAGGTGCCGTTGAAGAACAGGAACGAGAGGGCGAAGTGAATCTTGCCCAGCGTTTCGTTCATCATGCGGCCGAACATTTTCGGGAACCAGTAGTAGATTGCCGCGAAGATGCCGAAGGTGCTGCCGCCGAACAGGACGTAGTGGATGTGGGCGACGATGAAGTAGGTGTCGTGGATGTGGATGTCGGTCGGGGTGGCGGCCATGAAGATGCCGGAGAGCCCGCCGATGACGAACATGGCCACGAAGGCGATGGCGTTGAGCATCGCCGCGGTGAAGTGGATGCTGCCGCCCCACATGGTGCCGAGCCAGTTGAAGGTCTTGATGGCCGAAGGCAAGGCGATGAGCATCGTCGAGAGCATGAAGGTGGCCCCGAGATACGGGTTCATGCCCGACTGGAACATGTGGTGACCCCAGACGATGAAGCCGAGCAAGGCAATGCCGCCGACAGCGAAGACCATCGGCTTGTAGCCGAACAGGGGCTTGCGGCTGAAGGTGGAGATGATGTCGGAGACGATCCCCATCGCCGGGAGGATCATGACGTAGACGGCCGGGTGGCTGTAGAACCAGAACAGGTGCTGCCAGAGCAAGGGGTGGCCACCGCCGACCCGTTCTGGACCACCCGCAACCGACCAGTCGAGCGGTGTGAAAAAGTTTGTGCCGACGGTGCGGTCGAGCAGTTGCATGATGAGCGCCGAGGTCAGGACCGGCAGGGCGAAGGCTTGAAGGAGGGCGGTGACGAACATGGCCCAGACGGTCATCGGCATGCGGAAGAGGGTCATGCCCGGTGCGCGAAGCATGAGAATTGTCGTGATGTAGTTGATTGATCCCATCAACGACGAAACGCCCGCGAAGAGCAAGGCCATCAACCAGATCGTTTGACCGTTGAGCGAGCCGGGGGTCGACCAGAAGAAACTGGCCAGAGGAGGATAGCCGGTCCATCCGGCTTCCGAGGCCCCACCGGGCACGGCGAAGGAGTAGAGGATGAGGACGAAGGCCGGCCACATGAACCAGTATGAGAACATATTCAGGGTCGGGAATGCCATGTCCCGAGCCCCGATCATCAAGGGGATGAGGAAGTTGCCGAAGGCCCCGGTGAGGATCGGGATGATCACGAAGAAGATCATGATCGTCCCGTGCATGGTGACGAGCTTGTTATAGAACTCGGGGGGCATCATGCCGCCCTGGGCGCTCCAGAGCGAGTCACTGAGGTGGGGCATGTCGGCCCAGGGCCAGGCCAGCTGCCAGCGGATCGCCAGCGCGAGCAGGCCGCCGATGACGAAGAAGATCAGCCCTGAGAAGAGGAACTGGATGCCGATGATCTTGTGGTCGGTCGAGAAGACGTACCGAAAGAGCGGGTTGCGGGGGGCCGGGTGGATGTGCTCGTCGTGCCCCGGCGCGTGGCCGCTGGAGGGAATGAGGCCGGGAGGGTGGCCGGAATCGGGGCCGGGAGAAACGGCATCGGCCGACGAGGGAGCCGGCGAGTCGGTCGGTCCGTGATCCTGCGGTTCGGTGCTCATGAGGGCTCACTCCACTCGGAGGCCGGAGGCGTTGGCGACATCGGCCGAAGCCGGGGAGGCGGTCGGGTCGCTGAGTTCTTGCTCGCGGAGCGACTGGGCCATCCACTCGTTGAATTCGTCCTGGGATTCGTGGACGGTGACCTGGGATCGCATCTTGTAGTGCCCCCAGCCGCACAGTTCGGCACACAGCAGTTCGTAGCGACCGGCCTTGCGAGCATCGAAGAGGACGGGGATGGTCATGCCCGGGACAGCGTCTTGCTTGATACGCATCTGGGGGAGGAAGAAGGAGTGGATCACGTCTTCAGACTTCAAATGAATGATGGTCGGCTCATCTTTGACGAAGTGCAGGTCGTTGACGGTGTGCAGGTCGTCATCCGTGCCGAAGCGGCCATCGGGGCCGGGGTAACGGATCTTCCACTGGAATTGCCGGGCAGTGACTTCGGCCAGAGGGCGAACGTCGGGCCAGGTGCTCTGGATTTTGATGTCGGCCCAGGCGCGGAGCTGATAGAGGGCGATGAAGACGAGAATGGCGGCGGGGATGACCGTCCAAATAATTTCCAGGCGGAGGCTGCCGTGCGAGTAATGGGCGCGCCGGCCCGGCTGGGCACGGAACTTCCACAGGATCAAGACCAGGGCGACCGCAACGCCGATGAAGGTGATGCCCGTGATGACAAGCAAGAGGATATAGAGGTGGTCGATCTGCCCGGCGGCGGTGGAGACGGTGGCCCTGAGGGAGCCTCCCGGCTCGACGACCGAGGCGAGTGTTTCGCCGGCCATTGTCTCGAGGCGACCGAGTTCGGCGACAACCTGGTCGATGGCCTCGGGGCCTTCGGACGTGCCGAGGAGGTTCCGAGCCTCGACAACCGAGTCCCGAGTCCTGGCAACCTGACTTTCGAGTGCCCGGGATCGGGTGGTGAGGAAGTTCGATTGAATGGCCTGATCGAGACGAGCCGACTGGCGATCGAGCCAGGCTCGGGTCTGGTCAACCGTCTCAAGCTGTTCGGGAGCCGCTGGGCCGTCGAGATCGCGGAGCGCGACCAGCGCGGTGGCAGACTCGGGGGCCTGGATCTGAATGTCTTCCAGGGTGGCAATGGACTGGGCGTTGGTGGCTCGGTAGCTGGGAAGCCACCAGTCGTCGTCGAAGGGCGCGTAGACGAAGGTCGCAATGACGAGCACCGAGACCAGGGCGAACAGAACGCTCCAGTATCTCACAGGCAAACTCCCGAGGTCGAGGACCGCGAGGGGACCGGGTTCCAGGAGGACCGCAAGGGAGGCTCGGCGACCTCGGGGACTCGGACGAAGGCACAACACGGAAGCGGCGGCATGGCGAAGCTCTACGGGTCAGCGCGCCGCCGTTGAGGCAGCTTCGGGGATCACGTCAGCCCCGAGCTTCTGGACCTGATCGGGTCGGAGCAAGTCGGGTTGCTGGGGCAAAGCGAGGACGAAGTTGACCAGATTCCAGAGGTCGTCCGGATCGCTCAGGGCCTGAACGTGGCCGGGCATGGCGGTGCCGGTGATGCCGGTGGCAATCCGCCAGTAGAGGTCGATCGGACGACGGCCTCCCTTGTAAACCCCTCGGTTCAGGTCGGCGGGGCGGAGGGGGTCGCCCCACTCGTCGCTCCAGCGGCGCTGTTGTTCGTCGGCAATCTGCTGAAGGGTTTCGAGGGTCGATTTGCTGGTGGGGTCGTAATTTTCGAGGAAGACGTAGCGATTGAAGGTTTCGGGGTCGATCCAACTCGGGCCGTCTCCGACTCCCTGGTTGCCGTGGCAGCCGGCACATTCGAGCTTCACATCACGGGAGAGGCCGAGGAACAGATCGCGACCGCGTTCGATGCTCTCTTGGGTGGGGGGAACGCGAGGCGTGAGGGGTTCGACCAGATTCAAGCCTTCGAGGGCCTCGGTCCAGCGGCCAAAGATTTCGAACTCGGCGATCTCACCGACTTCCTCTCGAAACAACTCAAGGCCCTCCTCGTCGGCGAAGTCGCTGTCTTCGTAAAACGAGGCTTCTTCGAGGATCATCCGTTCGACCTCGCCGCGATAGGTGAGGAAGAGGACGTAGTCAATGACCTGTTCCATCTCGACGTCGGTCATCTGGGCCTTGAAGGCGGGCATGGAGGTGCCGTCGATGCCGTTGTGGAGAATTCTCCGAAGGTCGTCGCGGGAAGGCTTGTCGCCGTAGTCGGTGGAGGTGAACTTGAACAGGCCGCGGCGGTAGTCGCGGGGCCTTGGGTAGAGGAACGCGGCGGTCGGTCCCTGGCCGTCTCCGGAGACTCCGTGGCAGTGCAAGCAGTGGCGATGGTAGAGGGCCTGTCCGCCAGCAATCGGCACGGGGGTCTCGGAACCGGCTGGGTAGTAGACAACCGGACGGATGTCCTCAGGATCATCCCCTTCCTGAACCAATCCGGCCAGGTATCGGCCGCCTTCGGGAAGGCCCGCACCACGAGGGACCCGGAGCAAGTCGGGAGACTCGCCGAACATCTCGTCGACGATCGTCTCGACGGCGCGTCGGGCGTTCGGTTTCTCGGCGAATTCCTCGCTTGCAAGGCGGGGATCGTGAGCAAACTGAACGGGTTCCGACGCACTACAGCCGGCCAGGGCAATCAGGCCGATGATCCAGAACTGTCGCCACGCGATGGTCACGCGCGATTCCTCCCCGGTGATCCGGCCGGCCATCGCACGATCCGGTTCCGGGAGGAACCGGGCCGACGGGAGCCGGACCTGTCGTCGCTCAACGCGGTGTTCCGAGCCGTTCATGGAACGGAGAATAGACTTCAGTGTCTCGGGCGGAATGGGGGATTGCCGACCGCCTCAGGCGGGAAAAGTCGAGCAAGGCCCGACCTCGTGGTCAATCCTAGCGGGCGAAGGAACGTGTCTCAAGGCCCGATCGAATTTCGAAGCGTTCGATTCGTTCAACATTTTCGGCATGTTCAGGCTAATCGGCAATGGCGAGGGACGATCGGGCTCAGTCGGAACCGTGGTTTCGACGATGTGCAACGATGTGAGAGCTTACCAGGAATCGAGCTCTGGCCCGGTTGCGAAGGCTCCCCCGTCCCGAGTGTTTACTTGGCCGGAGGGGGGGGGAGAGGGTCGTCGTGTGGAGCGATCGGGAGGCTACTGGACGAGTTGCCGGGGGGCGTCGGCGGCCCTTCTGATGGTTCTGCCGTTGCTGGCGATCTACGAAGGGGGGATTGCGGCACTTGGCGGAGACGTGGCATTGCGGGCAGGGGTGGATGCCTGGATCGGCCGCCTGACGCCTGATCGGTTTCGGGTGCCGGACTGGGCCCCTTCGGCCGTGCTGGCGTTGGGGATCATTGCCTGGCGGATTGCCGAGCCGGGACGGTTCCGGGTGAGGTGGCTGCCTGTTGCGGTTGTTGAATGCGTGGTGCTCGGGGCTGGGTTGCTCACGATGTTCCGGGGGTTTGATCACTGGTTCGAGGGCAAGGGCGGGGCCTTGCCGATGGAGATGACGTCACAGCTCGCTCTTGATTGGAACCCCTGCGAATGGATTGGGTTGGTGGGTGCCGGAATCTTCGAGGAAGCGGTCTTCCGGCTGGGCTTGCTGGGGATCTGTTATGCCGTCCTCCGGGTCTTGCACATGCCTAACGTGCTGGCGACGGCCATGGCCGTGAGCGGTTCGGCGCTGGTCTTCTCGATGGCGCACCATGTGGGGGAAGTGCCGGGAGCGTTTTCCTGGTCGACGTTTGTCTTTCGATGGCTGGCAGGCGTTTACTTCGCCTGGGTGATGATCTTCAGGGGGTTCGGGATCGCCGTTGGCACGCATCTCGCGTACGATCTGTTGGTGGTGGTGGATCCCTGGGCGGGTTGACGAGACGCGGGTTGAGGGCCTGGCCGCCCGGTTCACGGAGCTCAATCGTCTCGAGGAAGAACGTTGAAGATTGTCCATCTGTCTGATATTCACATCTGGCGATACTCAATCAATCCGGTGAAGCTTCTGGGCAAGCGAGCTGTGGGCATGGCCGAGCTGTTTACGGGCCGGGCGAAGAAGTTTCGGCTGGAACGCATGGAGGATGTGGTTGATCGGGTGAGGTCGATCAAGGCGGATCATTTGCTGATCACGGGAGACCTGACGACAACGGCATTGCGTCGCGAATTCGAGCAGGCGAGAGTCGCTCTGGAGCCGCTACTCGAGGACGCGGATCGGGTGTCGATCTTGCCGGGGAATCACGATCGATACACGTCGCATTCGGTGCGGACGCGGGCGTTTGAGCGGGTGTTCGGAGCGTTCGCTCCAAGTGATGCGTTCCCGTGGCTGAGGTATCTGCAGGATGATCGGACGGCCATTCTGGCGCTTGACGCCACTCGGTCGCACCTCTCGGCCACCGGGCGATTGCCGGAGGCACAGTTTCGTGAGGCGAGAGAATTGCTGCTGGCGTCCCATCCGAAGCCGAAGCGGTTGATCGTTGCCTGTCATTATCCGGTGGCCGCGCCGGAGGCTTATCGATCGGAGCTGCGCAAGAAACGGATGGTCAACGCGGCCGATGTGGCTCGCTGGCTGCGGCGGGTCGGTCCTCATCTCTATTGCAGTGGGCATGTGCATGCGGCCTGGGCGCATCGGCCGCACGAAGTGCCAGAGCAGCTGAGTCTGAACGCGGGGGCCCCCCTGCTCCGCGACCCGACCGGCCGCCGGCCGCCGGGGTTTCTGGAGATCGACCTGACTGAGCAATCGGTCACGGTCAAGCATCACGCCTGGACGGGGATGGACTGGTCGATCATGCCGATGGTGACGGACCTCCGCCTGTTCGGCGCTCAGGCGAGTACCGTGGTTCAGGAGTAGGCATGAAGAGGCGATCGACCGACAAGGTTGCGCCGAGCCGGCGGCTCAGAGCCGCCGCCAGCGAATCTCGTTCTCGGCAGCGAGGGTGTCGGCGGCATCGGGGCCCCAGGAGCCAGCCTCGTAGGAGTGAGGAGGAGGGGCGCCGGGTCGGTTCCAGGCGTCAAGGACTGGGGTGATGAATTGCCAGGCGGCCTCGACCTCGTCGGTACGGGTAAAGAGGGTAGGATCACCGAGCATCACGTCGAGCAAGAGGCGCTGATAGGCTTCGGGAGCGGGGCGAGCGAAGGCGGTGCCGTAGCGGAAATCCATACGGACGGAGCGGAGGCGGCGGCGGGAGCCGGGGATCTTGGCCTGAAAACCGAGGCTAGTCCCTTCCTTCGGCTGGATGTTGAGGATGAGCTGATTGACGGCCGAGCCACCTTCGGTGTCGGCCTCGAAGAAGTTGGTGGGAGGGTTGCGGAACTCGATGGCGATCTCCGTCGCTCGCTTGGGAAGCCGCTTGCCGGTCCGGAGCAGGAAGGGGACGCCGGCCCATCGCCAGGTGTTGAGCATGACGCGGAGGGCGACGTAGGTTTCGGTCGTCGAGTCGGGGGCGACCCCTTTTTCCTGGAGGAAGCCGATGACGTCTTCTCCCTGGAGCGATCCGGCTGCGTACTGGGCGCGGACGACATGCTGGTCGACCTGCTCGGGGGTCCATCGGGGGAGGGTCTGGAGAATCTTGACCTTTTCGGTCCGGACCGAGTCGGCCGAGAGGTCGACGGGAGGCTCCATCGCCACGAGGCAGAGCAACTGCATCATGTGGTTCTGGACCATGTCTCGGATCGCCCCTGCACCGTCGTAGAAGGCTCCTCGGCCGCCGGCCATGCCTTCACGCTCGGCGACAGTGATCTGAACCGAGGCGATGTGGCGGCGGTTCCAGATCGGCTCGAAGATGGCGTTGCCGAAGCGAAGGGCGAGGATGTTCTGGACGGTTTCCTTGCCGAGATAATGGTCGATTCGGTAAATCTGCCGCTCGTCGAGCACGGATTGCAGCTCTCGGTTGAGCTGCCGGGCGCTTTGCAAGTCGTGGCCGAACGGTTTCTCGACGACGACGCGGGACCAGGGAGCGTCTTGATAGCCGGGGTAAATCAGGCCGGCATCGCCGAGCTGGGAAACGATCGGGGCAAAGAATTCGGGAGCGACGGCGAGGTAGAACAGGCGATTGCCGCGTGTTTCGTGAGAGCGATCGACCTCCTCCAATCGTTCGCGGAGTTTGACGAAGGACTCGGGGTTGTCGAGATTGCCTTCGACAAAGACAAGATGCGGGGCGAACCGTTGCCAGGCGGTGTCGAAGTCACGACCGTCGTTTTCCTTGGCGAGGGTTTCCCGAAGATTCTCGCGGAACTGGTCATCGCTCCAGGGTCTTCGGCCGAAGCCGACGACGGCGAACCCCGCAGGCAGGTCGCCCGAGAGTGCCAGCTCGAACAGGGCGGGGGCGAGCTTTCGGTGGGTCAGGTCGCCGGTCGAGCCGAACAGAACGATGGCGCAGGGATCGGCCCCAGAGGTTTGCGGCAGATGCTCGCGCAGGGGGTTTGTGCTGCCATCGTCTGGGCTCGATGCCGCCATCCGTACCGCCTCCGGGCCTCGTTGTGAGTCTCGCGTGTGGAGCGTGGTTCGAAGTGTACGTCAGAACGCCCGAAGGCTTCAAGCGGACGAACGGTCGGGGACGATCAGGTCACGCTTCGGGCCGACGACCGGCGAGGTTGATGCCGTTGCCTTGCCCCTTGTGATAATAGGTCTGACGTGCCGAGAGATCTTCGATGTCCACGAGACCAGCCTCGCGGAACCAGGAGGAAACCTCCTCGAAGGTGTGCCTTGAGGCGTACTTCGGCGCGTACCAGTCGAGCGTGTCGCAGACGCGGACCTCAGGATCGGGGTGCATCGAAACGCCGATGGTCAGGACGTTGAGTGCGACACCGGACCGCGCAATGAGGCGGTTCGGGCTGTTCATCAGGCGGCGCTTCAGGCCGCCGATCGGCGCGGACCAGCGGCTGAGCGTTTCGAGTACCGAGACGGGGAGGCGAGTCGAGATGGCGCGATGGGCCTCGATGATCACCTCCAGTGCGGGACGCTCCTTCTGGTAAACCCAAATGGCGATGCGGCCCCCCGGTTTGAGGCGCCGCGCGAGGGAGAGGAAGGCGCGGCGAGGATCGGGCGTGTGGTCAAGGACACCGAGAGAGTAGATATGGTCGAACGTTCCTTCCAGCAGAGGGAGGCGGAAGAGATCGGCACGGAGCAGGCCGACGATCGGCAGGTCGGCGTTGAGGTCTCGGGCGGCCTGGACGGCCTCGCTCAGGTCGATACCGACAACGCGGGCGCCGGCCTCGGCGGCGACTCGGACGTAGCGACCCATGCCGCAACCGCCGTCGAGGACGAGAGAACCGGCGAGATCGGCGCCGGTCAATCCGGTCCGATTGCGGAAGGTTGCGCGGTCTTCCTCCGGGCGGAGAATCCGGTAGCGGTTCCATTGGAGCGAGTAGGTCGAGATGGTGCGCGACTGGGTGAGATCGGGCATCGTGCGGCGGTTCCGGTTCCGGTGCGGCCGGGATCAATGAGGCAGAGCGTCGCGTTTATCCTCGGCGGCGCTGCGGCGGAGGTATCGCGGTTCCAAAGTCCAGGGATTGGCCAGATCACCGTCGGCGAGCGCCCGGGCGGCGAGGTCGAGCAGGACGCGACCGTGGGGCCTGGCCAGTTCGGGAGGGCCGATCGTGGCATGGTCGGGAATCGCTGCGGCGATTCGGTCGGGAGTCGGACACAGGACATAAGCCCCGGTCGGAAGGTCGGCGGCCCAGGTGTCGGCCGGCATGATCCGGTCGGTTGATTCGCGGAGCAAGGGGTCGCCAGGAGCGTTTCGGCGAAAGGAGGCTGAGAAGAGGTCGCCGCGTTGGGCGTCGATTGCAGGGACGACCTGGAGGGCTTCAATGGGAGCGTTGCAGGCAAGGATTTCCAGGGTCGAGACGGGGACGATCGGGCAACCGATGGCGAAGGCGAGTGTTTTGGCCGCCGTGACCCCGACGCGGAGTCCGGTAAACGATCCGGGACCGATGGCGACAGCCACGGCGTCGAGGTCGTGGGGTCGAAGACCGGCGCGGTCGAGCAGGTCGCGGATTGCCGGGACGAGCAAGCGGCCATGCTTGGGTCCGGGCTCGGGCTGAACGATCAGGCATTCACCGTCGTCGAGCCCAAGCGCGACGGCGGAGTGAAGTGTCGAGGTGTCGAGGGCCAGAAGGTTCACCGGGCGTCTTCCTCGCGAGGATTGGGTCGCCGAAGGGGAGGACTGACGCATCCTGGCGTGCCATCCCGGCTTGGGCTTGACCCTCCCGCGTTCCTGATTCTACGATACCCTATTCTGACCATCAGAGAAACTCAAACGAAACCGGTCTCCGTCCGCGCGACGCCAGCCTCCCGTCGTGCGTCTTACCGGTTCGGTCCGGAGATCCTCCCGTGCGTCGAGCCCTGATCAGTGATATTCACGGGAATCTCGAAGCGTTGGAGGCCGTGCTTGATGATATTCAACAGCAGCGGATTGACGAGATCTTCTGCCTGGGTGACATCATCGGGTATGGCCCGAACCCAAGGGAGTGCATCGACCTGGTGATGCAGAATTGCGAGGTTTCGCTGCTTGGCAACCACGACGAAGGGGCCCTGTTCGATCCGAATGGATTCAATATCGGAGCGGAACGGGCCATCTTCTGGACTCGCGATCAGCTGGAAACCGGTGGCGACTCGGCACAGCGAGAACGGCGCTGGGATTTCCTCTCAGAACTGCATCGGACCTATCGAACTGGACCGTATCTGTTTGTGCATGGTTCGCCCCGGAACCCGTTGAGCGAGTACATTTTTCCGGAAGACATCTATAATCAGCGGAAAATGGAACGCCTGTTTCAACTGGTGGAGCACTATTGTTTCCAGGGTCATACGCATGTCCCCGGAATTTTTACCGAGGGGTACCAATTTTACGCTCCCGAGGAGATCGACCACGAGTATACGCTGGGAGACGGCAAGGTGATGGTCAACGTCGGCTCGGTGGGTCAGCCGAGGGATGGCGACAATCGAGCCTGTTACCTGATCGTGGAAGACAGTTTGACCTCTGGATCCGACGCCGAGGCGGATGGTGAGACGTCTGCACCGCCCTCGGGTCCGACTCGGCTGTTCTACCGTCGCATTCCTTACGATTTCGAGTCGACGATTGAAAAGATCTACGCCATTTCTGAGTTGGAGCCGTTCCTGGGCGATCGGCTTCGACAGGGACGTTAAGGCAAACGATCGTCGCCAATGGTCGTGTCGATCCGTTCGAGCGACCCTTGCCGGGCTCGACCGATCGGAAGCAGGCCATTTGTCCTGAGTGAGGGAAGGTGTTCGCGAGCCACCACGACCCGATTGTCAGGGCGTTCGGTCATGAAACCCTTGCTCATTCGGCTGGAACGTTGTCCCAAGCGATGTCAATGGCACGCGTTGAAATTCTTGCCTGACGTGTGAGAGTCGAACCACTCTCGGACAGAGGTGAGGACGCTCGGTTCCGATCCAAGTGTTCGTAAGAATCGTTGGAACAATGTTCCCTGTCACCGCCTGATTTGCATTATCCTCCATTCGTTGATTCCCCGATCCCAAGGTTCCCGAGCCGATGAGCACCGAGCCGAATCCCAGCCAGGATCCGAAGCGACTGTTCCTGTTTATGATCTTGTCGCTGATCCTGATCACCGGGACGAACTACACGCTCAGTCGTCTCGGCCTACTTCCTGAGCGCGAGCCCGAGGCACCACAGGCTGCCGAGGCGGATCTGGCCGATCCGAACATCAAGCCCGATGCCGAGGAGCTTGCCGACGCGGTGGACCCCGCCGGAGATCGTTCGGAAGCTGCGAGCGGTTCGGATGCTCCTGTCCTCGATTCGGTCGCTTCGGCGGTTGAGGAGGAGCAAGATCGGCCGGCTGCCACGGTGGATCCTGGAGTGCTCATTCTTGGGTCGGTCGAGGAGTCCGAGACCGACGGCTATCATCTTCAGGTCGTTGCAGAGCAGCGAGGGGCGAGTGTTCGCAGCATTCGATCTGCGCAGCACAACGCGGAGTATCAAGAAGGAGAGCCTCGAAAACGGCCGATGACCCTGGTGCGCTCGGTCATTCCCGAGCATCGGCCGCTAGCGGTGCAACTGCTGAACGTGACGGATGACGGGGTATTCCGGCCGATTTCCGACCTGGATCGGCGTCTCTGGCAGGTGCTGGTCGGCGGCGTCCCGTTCGAGGAACTGGATGAGGCGGCCCAGGCCGAGGCCGATCCGGTGGCGATCCTTCGGGACGATCAGGGGAACGAGATTGGCCAGCAGCTGAGTTTCCGCACCACGATCCGCGAGCCGGCCGATTTGCCCCCTGTTGTCGTCACAAAGACATACCGATTGCTCAAAGGAACAGATACCGTTGCGCTGGACCTGACCTTTGAATTGCCGGATGGGGTGCGAGAGCCTCGGGAACTGCTGTATCGTCTGGATGGACCATCGGGAATCCCGATCGAGGGAGAGTGGTATACGCATACCTTCCGGAATTCCTATTTCGGCAAAGGGAAGGAAGGGAATACCGTTGAGGTCGTGACGTACTCGTCTTACGACGTCGCCAAGAATCCCGAATACTACATCAATAACGTCTATCCGACGATCTTCGCGGGGGTCGAGAACCAGTACTTCGCCACCTTCTTGAAGCCTGAAAAACCGGCCGATCAGGTGGCTGAGGCGGTCATGACGGTGGTCGACGCCGATCCGAACGAGCTGAAAAAGGCCGATGTGGCGGTGGACCTGATCTCGAAGCCGGTCGAGGTCGAGCCTGGATCGAAGACAACGCATTCATATGATGTTTTCGCAGGCCCGAAGACCGAGACGGCGTTGCTGCCGTTCGGCGCCGAAGAGCTGGGGATCTATCGTCAGGTAGGCCGGATTCCGGTCATTGGCTGGCTGCTGGACCTGATCTGGGCGATTGTCGATCCGATCGTCGCCTTGCTCTCTGTGTATATCATCATTCCGTTGCTGGCGGGAATTTACTCGCTGACGGAGACGATTGCCGGCTGGTTCGGCGGGACGAGGGGCAGTTACGGCATTGCGATCATCTTGCTGACGGTGGTTGTCCGGCTCGCACTGTTCCCGTTGAGCCGAAAACAGGCGGCCTCGGCCAAGAAGATGCAGGACCTGGCGCCTCACATGGCGGCCCTCCGAGAGAAGTACAAGGACGATCGCGAGAAGATTGCCCAGGAAACCTTCGCTCTGTATCGCAAGTACGGCATCAACCCGCTTGGTGGCTGCTTGCCGGTCTTCATCCAGATTCCGATCTTCATGACGCTCTGGCGGGTGTTGAACGTTAGCGTGTCGTTGAGGCAGGCACAATTTCTCTGGATCGACAATCTGGCCGCGCCGGACATGCTGTACAAGCTGCCGTTTACGCTGCCGTTGCTGGGGCCGTACTTCAACCTCTTACCGCTCGGGGTCATCGGCCTGTTCCTGCTGCAGATGAAGCTGTTTACGCCTCCGGCAACCACGCCGGAACAGGAAGCCCAGCAGCGAATCATGAAGTTCATGATGGTCTTCATGATGCTCATGTTTTATCGCGTGCCTGCCGGACTGGCCTTGTACTTCATTACCAGTAGTGTCTGGTCGATCAGCGAGCGTTTGCTCTTGCCGAAGGTGAGCAAGACCCCAACGATTGGCACCGACGGCGAGGAAGGCCCCGACCGAGACGGCAAGGGCAGAGGCCCCGGCGGGAGCGACAAGGGTCCTGATTCCAATGGCGGATCCGGCGGTTGGCTCTCCCGGAAGTTGAACGATTTGCTCCAGGAAGCTTCCAAAGAAACGACCTACCGCCGAGAGGAACTGGAGCGGAAGCGACGAGAACTGGAACGTTCCGGGGCGTCTTCCACCCCCGGTCCCGGTCCTGATCCGAGCCGATCGCGACCGAATAAAAAGAAGACCAAGCCAGGCAAGCGGCGCTGAGCGTCGATTCCGAAGGCGGGGCCTGGTGCGTTCCGCTTCCGTACGGATCGTCGCGGCCGAAGCTGCCGCCAGTCCGGCCACGGTGAGCCAAACCCTCGATGGCCGCGTTTGATACGACCGACACCATCGCCGCGATTGCCAGCCCCCCCGGACCTGCGTTGCGGGGGCTGGTCAGGCTTTCGGGTCCGGAGGCCCTGACAATCGCCTGGGCGATTGTTGAACTCGCCGAGGGATCGGAGCCTGATCGCAATCGCCCGTCGTGGCGAACTGGGACGATCGACCTGGATGGGTTGCCGCTCGACGCCTCGGTGACGTTCTGGCCGGGATCGAGGACATACACCGGCCAACCAATGGCCGAAATTCATACGACTGGCTCGCCCCCCCTGCTCCGCCGGGTGCTCGGCTTCTGTCTTGAGCGAGGAGCAAGACTCGCCGAGCCGGGAGAATTCACGCTAAGGGCGTTTCTCTCAGGCCGGATTGATTTGACACAAGCCGAAGCGGTGCTGGCGGTCATCGACTCGCAATCTTTGATGCAGGTTGAGGTTGCATTACAGCAGCTTGCGGGTGGACTGGCCGGGCCGATCGAGGGGGTCAGAGATCGTCTGCTCGACACACTGGCTCACCTGGAAGCAGGGCTTGATTTCGTGGACGAGGCCGATGTGGACCCGATCGGTCGGCAGCGACTGGCGGACGATCTGGCCCGCGACGCGATCGAACTGGCCACACTGGCCGATCGGTTCCAGGGGCGCGATCGGCCGTCGGGGTTGCCTCGGGTGGTCCTGGTCGGGCCGCCTAATGCGGGAAAGAGTCGCTTATTCAATGCCCTGACCGGAGGGGATCATGCTCTTGTGTCCCCGATCGCCGGAACAACGCGCGATTATTTGTCAGCCTCGATTCACTGCGAGGGTTTGCGAATCGATCTGATCGACACTGCCGGAATCGACGAGACGGGCGACCCGATCGAGGCTGAAGCCCAGGCGCTTCGCGCCGCTCAGGCGGCCGGGGCCGATTTACTGCTCGACTGCCGATCGATTGACGCTCCTCATGTGGTGGACTTGCCCGGAGATCGGCCCCGGTTGGTCGTTTGGACCAAGATGGATCGCTCGAACGGAGATCATCCCGAGGGGACCATCGTCACCAGCGCTGTCACCGGCCGAGGGCTCGACGAGTTGCGACAGGCCATTGCTTCGTCCCTTCGGGCTCGGGCGGCTGAGCACGATCCGACCGGAATGACCTCGGCCCGATGCCGCGATGGCCTGATGCGAGCGTCGAGGGCCCTGGCGAATGCGTCTGAGGCGATTCGTCTCGACGCGGGAGACGAACTGGTGGCAGTGGATCTTCGCGATGCGGTCGAGGAACTCGGGCGGGTCATTGGCGCCGAGATCGATGACGCTATCCTGGATCGTATCTTCCGACGTTTTTGCATCGGAAAGTGAGCCGCACATGTCCCGTGTCGTCGTGCTCGGATCGAGTGGTTATGATTTGACGATTCGCTTGCCAAGGCTTCCTCGGCCGGGGGAGACCTTGCTGGGCGGAGAATTGCTCCGAGGACCAGGAGGAAAAGGGGCAAATGCGGCGATCGCGGCGCGGCGGGCCGGGGCTGAGGTGACGTTTCTGACTGCGCTTGGGGATGACGACTTCGGCCGATGGCTGATCGAGCATGACCGAAGCGAGGGGCTCGATCTGAGCTTCGCGAAGACCGTGGCCGATGTAGCGAATCAGGTGGCCCTGATCTTCGTCGGCGATGATGGTGCGAATCTGATTGGCGTTGCTCCTGGAGCGAGTGCGCACCTCAGTCCGAACGACATCGACGCCTTGCCCGATGCGGCGTTTCCCAGGGGAGGCGTCTTTCTGGCCTGTCTGGAGGTTCCGGTGCCGACCGTCGCGCGGGGCCTGTCACGTGCGAAGGCGAGCGGCATGACGACGATTCTGAACCCCGCACCAGCCGATCGGGCAATTTTAGAAAATAAAATACTTTCGCATGTGGACCTTCTAACACCAAATCAGGAGGAAGCGGCCGAGCTCACCGGCTTGCCGACGGAGACCATTGAGCAGGCAATTGAGGCAGCCAAGAGACTCCGGGATCGGGGGGGGTGCGGGGTCGTCGTCACGCTAGGGGACCAGGGGTGCCTGGTGCTCGGTCGCGATTGGGGACAGAACCTTGTACCTGCCCCGAAGGTCAAGGCGGTCGATACGGTCGGCGCGGGAGATGCGTTCAATGGAGCGCTTGCGGTCGCATTGGCCGAGGGTTGTGGACCGGTTGATGCGGCAGTGTTTGCCTGCGCAGCCGGATCGCTGGCGGTCACTCGGTCGGGTGCTCAGGGAGGCCTGGCACGACGGGACGAGATCGAACAGTTTCTTTCCCAAGAATGAATACTTGCGCACTCGAATGACGGGAGGTGACGGATGATCGCCACGATGACCCGTGTATTGCTTGGTGTCTGTTTGTTGGTACCAATCGCCAAGGGTCAGGAGAAGCCGTCAGAGACGGTCGCCGAGCTTCGGGAGACAGGGGAGGATCAAGGCGAATCGCAGGAACTCGCTGAAGGCTTGGCCCTGATGGAGGCGATGCTTCGCGTTCGGGAAGCCCGGATTGCGGAAGCAGACCGACAGCTTGCATTTGATCGGGATATTGTTGAGGCATTGCGCGAGCGACGAGAAGCGGGTGGAGTCCCCGCTCGCATGGTTGAGGAGGCGGAGGCTCGGTTGATCGGGGCTGAGGCCCTGGTGGAGGTTCGACAAGCCGACCGTGATGAACTGGTAGTCCGGCTGGAGCAAGTGAAACGATTCGCCGCCTCGCCCAGTCCGGAGCCGGACATGGAGGAACAGCGTGCTCGGCTTAACGACGAGGTGCGAATTCGGGAAGCGCAGCTGCGTGCCCGAGAGGCCCGCGTGCGGGCCGCGGAAGCTCAGGTTCTGGCCGAGGAGCAGAAGCGCGACCAGTTTCGCGAATCGGTCCAGCGCGGTACTGAAGGTCCGGGGCGGATCAGACAGGCCTCGCATCGAGTCGCCGAGGCAACGGCATGGCTTGAGACCATGATCGCCGAGCGAGAGGTGACTCGCCTGGTCGTCGATCGAGCCAAGCAACGGCTTCAGCAGTTTGACGACCCAGAGGCAAGTGACCCACTCGTTGACCGGTCCGGAACAGAAGACCTGTCGGCTCGCGTCAACGCCCTGGAATCGCTCGTTGAAATTCTTCGGGACGAACTCTATCAAGTTCACTGGGAACTTCAGGCGATTCGCAATCGGATGCCCTGATCCGTGAGTCGTCGCGGCCCGGAACCGCCCGATCAGAAGGAGGCCCTCGATGACGCTGCTCGGCTCGATCGCGCTGGGTGTCTTGATGCTGTTCGAAGCCCCAGGAGGCTTGCAAGAGCCATCGGTTCATCCGGACTCGGAGCGATCGGATGAACCCGAGGCGAATTCTGATCAATCTATTCCTGATGATGTTTCGGACACGATGCGAGAGCGTCTTCAATTGTTGGAGAACCGTCTTCGAGTCCGGGATGTCCGCGTTCGAGAGGCGGAACGGTTCCTGGAACTAGAGCGAATGATTCTTGAGGAGAACCAGAGGCAGCAGCGAATGGGTGGCGTCGCGCCCCGTCAGGTTCAAATTCTTGAGGTCAGAGTCGCGGATGCCGAGTCGCAACTCGAAGCACGTCGGGCTGAACGCGAACAAGTCGCCCGGATGTTCGAGGCCATGCGGCGACGCGTGCTTGCTCGAAGTCCCGAGCCGGATGTTGATGAACTGCGAGCCGCCATCGAAGGAGATCTCCTGGCGTCCCAGATTCGCCTGCAAGCGCAAGAGGCGAGGCTGAGGGCCGCCGAGCTTCAAGTCGAAGCCGAAATGGCCAGCCAGGAGAATTTTCTCCGGGCAGTGCGGGATGGCTTGAGCTCTCCGATGGCCCTGCAACAGGCGTTCTACCGAGTGGCTGATACGCGGATCTGGCGTGATCTGATGGAGGCTGAGCGGGATGCCGCCCGCCTGGCTTTCGAGCGTGACCAGCGCCGCCTGAATGACTTTGACTCGGGAAATCGGGACATGGAAACTGCGGTGGAGGAACTGGCCAATCGGCTCAGGTGGCTCGAAAATGAGGTGCAGATCCTCCGAGACGAAAACTATTTCCTTGAGGAAAGTCGACGACGGAGCCGGTACGGTCGGCACGACCGATTTGGCCGTACGGGGTCGACGGAGCCTTGATCCAGTGGGGTTCTGGGGCGACGATCGAGAAAATCACCGCCGTACCCGGAGCGAAACCACCATGAGCCGTTCGACGTTGTCAGCCCTGTTCCTCGTTGTCGCCATGTCCAGCCTCGCCCTTGCCCATGACCGCCCGACCGGGCCGATCCATAAGGGTCGGTCGGCCGTTCTGGCACGCAACGGGATGGCTGCAACGAGCCAACCCCTGGCGGTTCAGACGGCCATTCGGGTGCTTCAAGATGGCGGCAACGCGATTGATGCGGCCATTGCCGCGAATGCGGTCATCGGGGTGGTGGAGCCGATGTCGTGCGGGATTGGCGGCGACCTGTTCGCGATTGTCTGGGATGCGAAGACCGGCACCTTGCATGGTCTGAATGCGTCCGGTCGGGCACCGAAGCGGGCGACGATCGAATTTTATCGCGATCAAGGGCATGATTATGTCCCGGTCTATGGCCCGTTGAGCTGGTCGGTTCCTGGGTGCGTGGACGGCTGGGCGACCTTGCATGAGCGATTCGGATCGGTGCCGATGGCGGAGTTGCTCGCTCCGGCGATTCGATACGCAGAGGAGGGATTCCCCGTCAGCGAGGTGATCGCGGCAAACTGGAAGGACGACGAGGAACGGCTTGCAGCGGTCGCATCCTCGGCTGAGTGCCTGCTTCCGGGAGGCAAGGCGCCAGGGTTCGGGGAGGTGTTCCAGAATCCGGACCTCGCCCGAACACTGCGGATCATCGCCGACGAAGGACCTGCGGCTTTTTATCGAGGTGAACCGGCGAGGGCGATCGTGGCCTACTCGGACGAGGTCGGCGGCCTGTTTTCTCAGGAAGACTTTGAAACGCATGAAAGTACGTGGGTTGATCCCGTGTCGACTAATTACCGCGGTTACGAGGTTTGGGAGCTACCGCCGAATGGCCAGGGAATTGCTGCTCTGCAAATGCTGAACATTCTCGAACACTTCGATCTGGCGAGCCTGGGGCATAATTCGGCTGAGGCGTTACATCTGATGATCGAGGCCAAGAAGCTGGCTTTTGAGGATCGGGCGACGTATTACGCCGATCCGGCGTTTGCTGAGGTGCCCGTCAATCGCCTGATCTCGAAGGAATACGCCGAAGGACGAGCGGCTCTGATCGATGCGGACCAGGCTTTGACGAATGTTGAACCGGGACCGATCCAGCAGGGGGATACGATCTACATGACGGTTGTGGACAAGGACCGGAACTGTGTGAGCCTGATTCAGAGCAATTTTCACAGTTTCGGTTCGCAGCATGTTCCGCGGGGCCTGGGTTTTCCCTTGCAGAATCGCGGTTCTTGGTTTGCGCTGGATCCGTCGCATGCCAATCGGCTCGAACCAGGGAAGCGACCGTTTCATACGATCATCCCTGCGTTCGTGACGAAAGATGGCGAGCCCTGGCTGAGCTTTGGAGTGATGGGAGGAGATATGCAGCCACAAGGTCATGTGCAAGTGCTTTGCAACATGATCGATTTCGGCATGGATGTGCAGGAGGCGGGAGAGGCTGCGCGGTTCCGTCATTTCGGCTCGTCGGAGCCGACGGGTCAGCCGGGAGACGGAGGAGGTGCCGTCTCGCTCGAGTCGGGGGTTGGGTCGGACGTTCGGAACGCACTCGAAGCGAAGGGGCACCGGATCGACGATCGGCCGGGGAGCTATGGGGGATACCAGGCGATCCGGATTGATCTGGAGCGTGGGGTGTTGCTGGGAGGGTCTGACCCTCGGAAGGACGGTGCAGCGATCGGCTACTGAGGCCGGGATCGGGCTTGGGTCGAGGGATTGACATGGAGATTGGAGTCCTGATCGACGCGCTCGCTCGACCCGATGCGTATTCGCATCGGGTCGATGCGGTCGAGATCCATCAGACGCACATCTCGGTCGTCTTTCTGGCTGGTCCGTTCGCGTACAAGGTCAAGAAGCAGGTGAATTTTGGGTTCGTGGATTTTTCGACCCTCGATCGTCGACGGCATTACTGTGAGGAAGAGATTCGTCTGAACCGTCGATTGGCTCCGGAGGTTTACCTCGGCGTGGTGCCGGTGACACGATCGGGCGATCGGTGTGTGATGGAAGGGACCGGCGAGGTGGTTGAGTGGGCCGTGAAGATGGAGCGGCTCGACGAGGCCGAGACGCTGAAGTCACTGGTTACGAATCCCAATCTGAGTGACCAGGCGCTAAGACGGATGATCGATCTGATCGTCGCGCGATTGGTCGCGTTTTATGGTCTGGCCGAACGGAGCGCGGCGATTGCAGATGCGGCAGGGTTCGAGGCAGTTGCCCGGAACGCTGAAGAGAATTTCACCAGTTCCGAGCCTCTGGTGGGCCGAACGGTGAGTCAAGCGGTTATTGATCGGCTTCGGGCGTTGTCGTATCTCGAACTGACCCGGCTTCGACCGCTCTTGAAGTCGAGAGCGGATCGGGGCATTCCGTGCGATGGTCACGGAGATTTACGTCTCGATCATATTTACGTGAGGCCTGATCGGGTTGCTCCAGACGATCTGGTGATCGTTGATTGTATCGAGTTTAGCAATTGGCTGCGTTCGGTCGATCCCGTGGCAGACCTGGCGTTTCTGGCCATGGATTTGCTGGCTGTTCGAGGGGACCGAACCGGCCTGATCACGGTCATCGAGCGCTATGAGGACCATTCCGGAGACGTGGAAGGCCGACCGCTCTGGCCCTTCTTCATCGCGTATCGAGCCATAGTTCGAGCCAAGGTGGACGGCCTGGCCGCCTTGCAGCCCGAGCGGAGCGATGAGGAACGGGCTGAAGCAGTTCAAAAGGCTCAAGGACACTGGTTGCGAGCGCTCGGAGAGCTGGAGGAACCAAACCGGCGGCCCTGCCTGGTGCTGGTGGCCGGACCTCCTGGTGTAGGGAAATCAACCCTGGCGCGAGGGCTGGCCGATCGATCTGGGTTTGAGGTGATTCGGTCGGACGTGGTGCGGAAGGAACTGGCGGGGCTGAGTCCGAATCAGAACGCGACAGCCGGTTTTGGTGAAGGAATTTATACGTCTGAGTGGACCGAGCAGACCTATGCCGAGTGCCTACGACGGGCCGAGGCGAAGGTGTTTGAAGGGAAGCGGGTCGTGGTGGATGCCAGCTTCGCTCGGGAAGAGTACCGATTGCCGTTTCTCAAGAGTGCTCGCTTGCTGGGCGTGCCGGGAGTGTTTCTGGAGCTTCGCGCATCATCTATGGAGGTAATCCGGGATCGGTTGGCGAGGCGGACGGGAGACGCCTCGGATGCAGGTCCGGAGGTGGGTGAGCAAGCGTTTCGATCGTGGGAGGAACCGAGGAATCGAGAAGTTGTCGCTCGACGAGTGGCAATCACGGTGCGAGAGGATTCGAGGGGGATGCTCGGTGAGGCGCTCGTCCGGCTTGCGATCGAGTACGGACTCCACTGCGTGACCGAGGAGGAGCAGAAGTGGAATGATGGGCTACGGTAAGGGGCGGTGAGCGTAGTAGCTGCTCAAGGCCCGAACCCGACGAACCTGATAGGAGACGACGAATCCCGATGCCGCGAGGGCCGAGGCGAAGACAAAGTGCCGATAGGGAGAGTCATAGCCTTGCTCGGGAAGTCCCTGGGTGATGGCCAGGGTGGCGTAGCCGGCGACGGAGAGAAATGTGGTGAGCCAGACCGTCCGTTCCTGGAACCAGAGTCCCGAGGCCGAGACCAGCAAAAAGTAGCCAGAGACGAGGGCGGTGTTCAACCCCTGAATCTCGAAGACGAGGAGACTGAACAGCAAGACATCGAGGGCCGACCAGGCATAGCGGGCGATGTTTGCCCAGCGGTGGCGGTTCAAGAGTCGCTGGCAGAGAAATGAGGCGAGAGCCCAGATGACGACCACTGCGATTGACCGGGATGACGCCGATCGAGTCGAGGTGATCAAGGCGTGATTGAGGTAAACAATCACGCCGCAGGCGGCCATGGTTCCCAGTCGAGAGGCGAGGGCCGGCTCACGGCGAGCCCAGCGGCGGAGGCGATGCCAGGGGCCTCCTCGGGTGGCCTCGACCGGTTCTCCACGCAGGAAATGGTCGAGGTCATTGGCAAGATCGCCGGCCGAGGCGTAGCGGTCGGACGGGTCTTTCTCCAGACACTTGAGGCAGATTTTTTCGAGCGGCCTTGGAATATCGGGGTTAAGCACACGGGGCTCGGGCGGTTCTCCTTCGATGACCTGGACGAGTGTTGCGAGCGCGGCCTCGCCGTTGTGAGGAGGCCGTCCGGTGAGGCATTCGTAGAGAATGGCACCGAGGCTGTAAAGGTCACTGCTCGGGCCGACGTCGCGACCCTTCCCCGCGGCTTGCTCAGGAGCCATGTAGCCGGGGGTGCCGACGATGGCATTCGAGGCGGTCATGGCCTCTTCGGCCTCAAGAAGCTTGGCGAGACCGAAGTCGGAGACGTTGGGGTTCCCGGCCTCATCGATCAAGATATTGGAGGGCTTGAGGTCGCGGTGGATCATCCCCTGCCGATGAAGATAGTGAACGGCTCGGGCGACGATCATGACCAGGCGAGCGGTTTCCTCGATTCCAGGTCGACCTTCGCGGATCACCTGGGCCAGGCTTCTGCCGGCGACGTACTCCATCGTGAAGAAATGCTGACCACGATGCTCGCCGACCTCGTAAATGCCGACGATGCTGGGGTCACGAAGCCGGGCCGCCGATCGCGCCTCGGCGTAGAATCGGGCAATCTGATCGTTTGAGGCAAGATGGCTCGACAAGATCATTTTCAAGGCGACAATCCGGTCGAGATCCGTCTGTCTGGCCTTGTAGACGACTCCCATCCCGCCCCGTCCGAGCTCGGAGATGAGCTGGTACTTGCCGAATTCGCGAGACACCGCGAAAAGCGAGCGGGGGGGCTCGTCGCGGAGGGTGAAGCCATCGTCCTCACCGACCATTGCGTCGGGAGCAATTGTGGCGGTATCTCGGAGATCTGGAGTCTCCTTGAACTCCGGCGCGGGGTCACCGACTGGCGCAGCCTGGACCGAACCCAGGGATGAGGGAGTCGGGTCGTGATTCATTGCGAAACACAGCGCACGCGGTTCAAGTCAACTGATCACGGTGATGGGTAACGTTCGTGTATTATCCTCCATCGAGGCGTCAAGAACCAGGGGCGATGGGACCTTCCGGACAATGGGAGGTCATGCGGAGCGAGTGCTTGTCGTCGGTCGTTTCCAGATGCCGAGGACCGATTTGCCGAGATGATAGTTCAACAAGGGGTCGAGGACCCTCGAGGCCCTGACCAGATAGCGATCCCAGAACGCGATCTGCCGAGGGCTTGGCATGGCGCTGTTTAGAACCAGGCGATTGCCGAGTGAGGCAAGCAGTCCAGCGGTGTCGAGATACCGAAGCCGCACCCGATCCAGACCCGGTGGTGAAAGGGCTGCAAGCGATCCTTTGCTGTAGCGACGGAAGTGACCGATGGCCTGATCGAACGGGGTATACAGCCACTGATGCGCCGGGGAAAGGACCGCAAGATGACCTCCCGGCTTGAGTAGGGCCGAGGCACGGGCGAGTTCCTCGGCGTCGTGCTCGATGTGCTCGACCACGTCGATGTAGAGGATGGTGTCGAAGGAGTCGTGGGAGAGATCCGCAGTCGTCCCGACTGAGACCTTGCAGCAGGACGGCAAGGAGCCATCCGCAATGGACGCGGCGAGTCGGGACGCAAGGGCGTCGTCAGGTTCGAGGCAGACCCAGCGCTGATGGTTCCCTTTGCAGAGAAACCGGGTCGTTCCACCAAAGCCGGCACCGACCTCCAGCACTTCGGGACCAAGAAACGGGGCGAGCTGGCGCTGAAGGTTCGACTTCCAGACCCGGGCATCGGCGAAGAGGTCGAGCTCCGAACCCTCGTAGGTGTACTGGCTCATGATTCACCCGAATAGAGGTTATGCAGTGGGCCGGCGAAATAGCCGTAATCGCGGATGGGCAGAAACGTCAGCCCTTGCCGTCCGCTGAGGGTCACGAAGCAGAACAGGAGTGCCAGCATCACTGCCTGCGCGAGCAGAACGAGGGAGATGCCGACCGCTGTGGTTGCCCAGCCGGGGATAGCGAACGGTGTCACCAGCCGTACGATGACGGCGGCGACAGTGCTTAGCAGGACCAGAAAAATCAGCACGAAGGCAACCATCAACATGCGGACACCGATCAACTCGCTATGCACCGAGATGGCGCTGAGCCCGTGGACGACGAGGCGGACGAAGTTCATGGTTGGCTTGCCGTGCAAGCGTTGGGCTCGGACGGTCGGGACGCTGCAATGCGGCTGACGCGAATTGAAGGCGGCTGCGGCGTAATGATTCCAGAGTTCGGAGACGACGACCAGGCGTTGCAGCACCGACCGCGGGATGACGCTGAAGTTGCCCACCCGCACGTCGAAGCCGGTTAGCACGCGATGGGCGAATCGATAGAGCTGATAGAAAAACCGAAATTTGAGAGACTCTGAGCGGCGGGTGCGATCGGCGAAGACGATTTTTCGACACTGTTCCGCTCGGTAACGATCGAGCATGCGGGGAATGTCGCGGGGGTCGTCTTCGCCGTCGCCATCCATGACGACCAGCGTTTGGCAATCCGGCAATCGATCCGCCACGACGGCCAGTCCGATCGCAATGGCTCGTTGATGACCGAGATTGCGCTTGAGCGGTAAGATGTCAACACGTCCGAGGGCGTGAAACGATCGCTCAACCCCTTGCGGCTCGGTTGAGGAACCGTCGTCGATGACGAGGATATCGGCGGAAAGCCGGTGCGTTTGCAACACACGGTCGATTTCCGGCAGAAGCAAGTCCAGGGCAACCCAGTCGTTGAAGACCGGGATCATGATGACGAGCGAATTGCCCGCAGGACGGGCGCGGGGGTCGTCGAGAGCACTCATCGGGGGGATCGGCCTCCCGGGGCCGACGGTCTTCCGGGGGTGTCGGGGGCCGGCCGATGCAAAGGTCGAAACATCTCACCAGGAACGAGCGGGGATCAAGGCGACATCCTTCGCGCGTCAAGGCCGGTGGATTCTGGGCCGTCCCGACTCGTTGATGTTGGTCGTACCACAAGGCTCAGGACCTCGCAAGCGCGATTCGATCAGGCGTCTCACCGGCCTGAGGAACTCTCTTGAGATGGATCACGTTTCCGAGAGTCCGTAGGCGGCCCCGTAGCGGGATCGGAGCGATTGAATGAGGGGGGTCGCGTCGGGAATGGAGCCAGTTGCGTGGGTGATGAGGTCGGCCGGCCGGTAACGCCGGGCGTGATGATGAATGCGATTGCGGAGCCAATCGAGCAAGGGCTGGGAATCGCCACGGACCAAGGCCGTGTCGAGGTCGCCAAGTTCTCGAGAGGCAGCCTCGAACAACTGGGCGGCATAGACGTTGCCAAGGGTGTAAGTCGGGAAATACCCGATCAATCCGGCCGACCAGTGGACATCCTGGAGACAGCCGTCGGCGACGTCGGGAGCAACGACGCCGAGGTCACGGCGGTACGCCTCGTCCCAGGCTCCCGGCAAGTCGGCCGGGGTGAGATTGCCGGAAATCAGGGCACGTTCGAGATCGAAGCGGATAAGGATGTGGAGGTTATAGGTGACTTCATCGGCCTGGGTGCGAATCAACGAGGGCTCGACGCGGTTGACGGCGCGATGGAACGTGTCGAGATTGGCGGAGCCGAGCGCATTGCGGAAGAGGCGCTTGACGACCGGAAACCAGAAGGTCCAGAAAGGGCGACCGCGACCGACGAGATTTTCCCAGAGCCTCGATTGCGACTCGTGAATGCCGAGCGAGACGGATTCACCCATCGGCGTACCGAAGCGGTCGGAGGGCAGCCCCTGTTCGTAAAGCCCGTGGCCGACTTCGTGCAGCACGCAAAAGAACGACTCCTCGAAGTCGTCGGACCGATATCGAGTGGTGATCCGGCAGTCTCCCGGCGCGATGCCTGAGCAAAAGGGATGGGCCGAAGTGTCGAGACGTCCGCGATCGAAATCGAAGCCGATAGAGGCAGCGACGAGTTCTCCGAGCGTTCGCTGCGTCTCGATCGGGAAAGTACCGTGAAGCACCGACGGATCAGGAGGGTTCGATGCACCGGCAATGGCCTCGACGAGCGGCACCAGATCGGCTCGCAAGGTGGAGAACAGGGTGGACAGCGCCGCGGCCGAGGCGCCGGGTTCGTACTCATCGAGGAGGGCATCATACGGATCCCCCGACTCGTGGCCGACACACTCTGCCTCACGCCGCTTCAGGGTGACGATCCGATCGAGCCAGGGGAGGAATCGTGGAAAATCGCGTGAGCGACGGGATGCAATCCATTCGTGTTGAGCGGTGGAGGTAACGCGGGCAAGTTCTTCCACGAGTGCGCGAGGCAATTTGGTCTTGCGGGTGAAGGATCGCCGGATCTCTCGGACGTTGACAGCCTCGGGCGATTCGGGATTCGCGATCAGGTCGGAGCCCTCGATTGCCTGGAACAGGTCCTCGAGCTTTGGGTCGGTGGATCGTTCGTGTTCCAGGCCCGCAAGCATGCCAAGCTGGTCGCCCCGGAAGGCAGAGCCTCCGTTCGGCATGAAGGTTTGCTCATCCCATGAGAGCAAGGCTGAGCACGAGGCGAGGGTCGACCACTCGCGGCTGCGTTGAATCAACTCGTCGTAGGCGACCTTCACGTCCACGTCTCATCCTCCCTTGGAATCCGAGGCTTGCCGAACAGACGACCCACAGGGCGATGAGGAGGATTCTGAGCGATCGTAAGGCCTGTGATCAAGGCGGCCTCGGACCGATTCACGCGGGAGAGAAGGGCGAATTGTGAGGAATGATGCTTGGCACAAGGCATTCCAGCCAGCATTTCTGAAGGTCAATCGACTTCTCGGGAACAATCCAATGCCAGCCGAATAATCTGGGGAAGTCTGGTGAACGGCCCATCGGAATTGAGGACCTGGAGACGAAAGCGAGGATGAGAGGCTCTCGAAGTTTCCAGGGTGGGAGCGCACAATCATCCGTCGATCGTGAGTGTTTGTTTCATCATGCCATCGTGGCGATCTCCAGGAGTCCGGATGCTGATGAGCAGGTCGAAGCCGGTCCTCGTCCTCGTAGGAATGGTGCTTTCGTTCACAGGGATCATGGAAGAGGTGAGAGCACAGGGCACCCTGGCCGATTATCGTCGGGCTGACGAGCTACGGAGCAGGTTCCGAGAAACGGTTTTCAGGACCAGTGTTCGACCGAACTGGTCAGCCGATCAGTCGCGGTTCTGGTATCGGAACGATCTGCCGGGTGAGTCCCGTGAGTTCGTCGTGGTCGAGCCCGACCTCGGGGTAAGACGGCCGGCCTTCGACCATGAATCGCTCGCCGAGGCACTGGCCGAAGCCACGGGTAACGTGATTTCAGCCGAGCGGTTGCCGATCGATCGACTTGAATGGGCGGAGGATCATCGCTCGTTTCTGTTTCGGGTCGAGGAGTCTTGGTGGCGGTTCGATGCCGAAACCGAGCAATTGACGGCGGCAGACCCGTTGAATCGACCGGTTTCCCGTCGGCGGGACTCGGTGCCCCGGGCCAGCCGACGGACCGGGGAGGAGACCGAGATTCGTGTGGTGAACCAGACTCAGGGGCCGATCACCTTGATTTGGCTCGATCCCTCAGGGCGCCCGCAAGCCTATGGAACGATCTCGGAGGGAGAGGAGCGTCGGCAGCATACGTTCGGCGGGCATGTCTGGTCGATCGAGGATCACGAGGGGCGAGAGATCGACCGCTTTGAGGCTGAAGATCGACCCACTCGCTTTGAAATCACGGTGGATCAGGATGCGCCGCCACCTCCTCCTCGGGAACGACCGAACCGGGGTCGGACCGATCGATGGGAGATGGGGGAGTCGCCAGATGGTCGCTGGATGGCGGTCATCCGGGACGAAAACGTCGTGGTGCGTGATCGAAAGTCCGGCGAGGAATTTGCTCTGACAGAGGAAGGAACGGCAGATGACGGCTACGAGGATCGGGTCTACTGGTCTCCCGACTCGACGAAATTGGTCGTTATGCGGAGGGCCAGGGGAGACGATCGAAAGGTGTTCTTGATCGAGTCGTCGCCGCGTGATCAACTTCAGCCAAAACTCGATTCGTACGACTACCTGAAGCCGGGCGATCAGGTGGAGATCGCCAAGCCCCATCTGTTTGATGTGGAAGCACGGATCGAAATCCCAATTAATGATCAATTGTTCGCTAACCCTTGGCGAATCAACGACGTGCGGTGGGCCTCGGATTCGGGTCGATTCACCTTTCTGTTCAATGAGCGGGGCCATCAACACCTGAGGATTGTCGCGGTTGATGCGGCGACGGGAGAGGCGACCGCGCTGATCGAGGAATCAAGTCAAACCTTTATCGACTATAGTCAGAAATTTTTCTGTCAGTATTTGGATCAAACAGACGAGATTCTCTGGGCTTCGGAACGGGATGGATGGAATCACCTCTATCTTTTTGATGCGAAAACGGGAAGGTTGAAGCATCAGGTGACCCGGGGGGAATGGGTCGTGCGAGGGGTGGATCGTGTCGATGAAGGGGCCCGGCAAATCTGGTTTCGGGCGGGGGGAATCCATCCGGAACAAGACCCGTACCAGATCCATCATGCCCGAGTGAACTTCGACGGAACCGACCTGCTCCTGTTGACTGAAGGAGACGGGACGCACTCGGTCGAGTTTTCGCCGGACGGTCGATTTTTGCTTGATACGTATTCGCGCGTGGACATGCCTCCGGTCATTGAGTTGCGATCGGCGGAGGATGGCCGTTGGATCTGTGAACTGGAGCGAGCCGAGGTTTCGGGGTTAAAGGCGGCCGGCTGGCAGGTTCCCGAGCGATTTGTGGCCAAGGGACGTGACGGCGAGACCGATATCTATGGAGTGATATTCCGTCCGACGAACTTCGATCCTTCGGTGTCGTATCCGGTGATTGAACAGATTTACGCCGGACCGCAGGGGGCGTTTGTTCCGAAGGAATTCTCGTCGTTGCACGGGCCGCAACGGCTCGCGGAGTTGGGGTTCATTGTGGTCCAGATTGACGGTATGGGTACGAACTGGCGGTCGAAGGCGTTTCACGACGTTTGCTGGCAAAACCTGTCCGATGCAGGGTTTCCGGATCGGATTGCCTGGTTGAAGGCTGCGACGGCGGATCGCCCGTACATGGACCTGTCGCGGATGGGGATCTATGGCGGTTCGGCGGGGGGGCAGAATGCGCTGGGTGCCCTGCTCTTTCATCCCGAGTGTTACAAGGTGGCCGTGGCCGATTGCGGATGCCATGATAATCGAATGGACAAAATCTGGTGGAACGAGCAGTGGATGGGATGGCCAGTTGGTCCGCATTATGAGGAATCATCGAACGTGGTGAACGCGCACAGGCTGCGCGGGAAGCTGTTGCTGACGGTCGGAGAGCTGGATCGGAATGTGGATCCCGCCTCGACGATGCAGGTCGTTGATGCGTTGATTCGATCCGGCAAGGACTTCGACCTTCTGGTCATTCCCGGCGGTGGACACGGAGCGGGAGGAAGTCGCTACGGTGATCGTCGCCGTCGGGATTTCTTCGTCAGACACTTGCTTGGGGTCGAGCCGCCAGACTGGAATACGGTGCCATCGGCAGACTCTGATCTGGCCGAGGGAGGCGAGTGATTTGTTTGGGCTGCAACCGCGCCGGTGGGATACTGAGGCCCCTTGCGACCTGGGACGAGGCTGGGTCATCATGGGACGAACGTCTGGTGTCCGGAGGGGATGAGGACCTGCGGACAATTTCGGATTGCGTCCGATCCCTCCTGAACCAACCCTTCGCGGTCCCTCCTCGCGGATCGGGATGGAAGTGAGCAGTGCCTCTGATGAGTTTGCAACGACGCAATGCTTGCCGGCCGATGGGTCGAACCTGGACCTCAGCGGTCCTGGCCCTGTCATTCTGCTCGGCCGTAGCGATGGCCGAGCAAACGCAGGAGGCTCCCGACTTTAACCGGGAGGTCCGTCCGATCCTGACGAGCCAGTGCCTGGCCTGCCACGGCCCCGACGAGGCTGAGCGCAAGGGGAATCTGAGGCTCGATCTTCGTGAGGATACCGTGAGGGATCGGGATGGCTACGCCGTCGTCGTCCCGGGTGATCCCGAGTCGAGTGAACTCATCTTCCGCATTGAATCGGACGATCCGATCGACCAGATGCCACCTCCCGAGAGTGGGCATGAATTGTCGGCCGAGGAGAAGGACATCCTCAGGCGGTGGATCGCTTCGGGAGCGGAGTTCGAGACGCACTGGTCATTCCGTCCCTTGATCCGCCCGGAACTGCCGGTCTTGCCCGACGGATTGGCGAAGGATGTGCGTAATCCGGTCGATGCGTTTGTGCGAGCCCGTCTAGCGATGGCCGGCCTGGATCCGGAGCCAGAGGCTGATCGGTACACCCTTGCACGTCGGTTGGCGCTCGACCTGACGGGCGTCCCGCTCCGTCCGGAGGAGGTTGATGCGTTTATCGCTGACGATCGCCCCGACGCTTACGAGCGTCTGGTGGATCGCCTGCTTGACTCGCCGCGATTCGGTGAGCACTGGGCACGCACGTGGCTCGACCTGGCCCGCTATGCTGATACCAAGGGATACGAGAAAGATCAGCCGCGCACCATGTGGCGTTACCGTGACTGGCTGATCGACTCGATCAACGATGACATGCCGTTCGATCGCTTTACCGTGGAGCAACTCGCAGGGGACCTCTTGCCCGATCCGACTGACGACCAGATTCTTGCGACGGCGTTTCATCGGAATACGATGACCAACGACGAGGGAGGAACCGACGACGAGGAATTCCGTATTGCCGCCGTAAAGGATCGGGTCGACACGACCATGCAAGTCTGGATGGGTTTGACGATGGGCTGCGCCAAGTGCCACAGTCACAAGTTCGACCCGATCTCCCAGCGCGACTACTACGCCTTTTACGCCATCTTCAATCAGACCGAAGATGCCGATCGCCCCGACGAGGCCCCGACGCAGCCGATGCCCACGCTCTGGCAAACAGAGCAGGTGGACAAAACAGAGGCTCGCCTTGTCGAGCTTCAAAAAGAGTTCTGGCGCGACTCTCCCGAACAGGCCGAGAGTCAACGCGCCTGGGAAATGGTGATCGCCGACCGTAGTCGGTGGCACTCGGCAACCATCTTACGGACTGAGGCGGAAAGCGGGGCATCGCTTGAGGTGAGAGAGGACGCATCGGTGGTCATCTCTGGGCCTCATGTGGATCGGGAGACACTGACTCTTGAGCTCGAGGTTCCGGAACGAGTGACGGCAGTGCGGCTCGAAGCCCTCAAGGATCCGAGTTTACCTCAGGGCGGACCCGGCCGTGCGGAGCATGATCGGAACGCTGTCGTCTCCGAATTTCGGCTCGCCTTGCTCCCGAACGGCGAAGCAACTGAGACACTGCCATTACGTGTGTTTGAGGCTCGGGCGGACTTTGAGCAACGGGGGTATCCAGCATCTTCGGCGATCGACGACGACCCGGAAACTGGTTGGGCCTGGGCGCCGATGAACGACGAGCCTCATGTCATTCTCTTCACTCTGGCTGAACCGCTTGAAGCCGAAGGAGCACGGCTGGTAGTGACGATCGAACAGAACTATCCCAAGCTGCAGCTTGGGAGTTTTCGGCTCTCGACGACCAATTCCGAAGACCCTGCATTGCTTCTTCCCGAGTTCCGATCCTTGGGCGAGCTGGCCGCGATTCCGATTGAGGAGCGGACCTCGGACGATCAGAAACGGCTAGACGAGTCGTATCGACGCTCGCATGAGCCGACCATGTCAATTCACTCGCAGATCGAGGAACTCGAAGCGAACCTCAAGTCGATTCGAGAAACGATTGCGAAGACACCGATTCTTCGAGAACTCCCAGCCGACCGGAGACGAGTCACGCGAATTCATCAACGAGGTAACTTTTTGGAACCCGGCGAGGAGGTTTCCCCGGCGGTCCCCGACGCTTTCGGTGCACTTCCGGAGGAGAGCACGCTCGACCGCCTGGCGGTGGCTCAGTGGCTCGTCTCCAAGGAGAACCCTCTGACGTCTCGCGTGGCAGTGAATCGCGTTTGGGCGCGGATCATGGGGAACGGTCTGGTTGAGACAGAGGAGGACTTCGGTCTCCAAGGATCACCACCGACACATCCGCAGTTACTTGACTGGTTGGCCGTCGCTTACCGAGACGATCTGGGATGGTCGCTCAAGGAGCTTTGCCGGGTTATCGTTCACTCGTCAACGTATCGGCAATCGTCGCGTCACGAGCCGTCGAAGGTCCAGACCGATCCACGCAATACGCTGCTGAGCCGATCCCCTCGGTACCGCTTGTCGGCCGAGACGATCCGCGATCAGGCGCTGGCTGTGGCGGGGTTGCTTTCGGAGAAGGTGGGAGGACCATCGGTCATGCCGCCACAACCTCCAGGTCTCTGGAGGGCGGCCTACAGCACCTTGAAATGGGAGACGAGTCCTGGAGAGGATCGACATCGGCGAGCACTCTACACGTTTCTGAGAAGAACGAGTCCTTATCCGTCGATGACAACCTTCGATGCCGGATCGGGAGAGGTCTGCACCATTCGGCGGGTGCGTACAAATACGCCGTTACAGGCTTTGGTGACGTTGAATGATCCGGCGTTTGTCGAAGCCGCCGCTGCGCTCGGCCGGCGCATGGTCGCCGAGGCTGGACCCGATTTAGGCAGGATCGCTGCTCGGGGTGCTGAGCTGGCGCTCGGCCGTCCGGCAACGGAGTCTGAGGTGGATCGGCTGGTTGCCCTCTTCAAGGAGGCGAGCGAGGAGTTCCGTGCTGAGGAGGGAGCCGCCCGGGCGTTCCTCGACTCGGCCAATGCTCCGGAAAGCGAAGTGGGAGTCGACCCGATTGAGACGGCTGCCTGGGGTGTTGTTGGGAATGTGCTTTTGAATCTGGATGAGACGCTCACCCGGCCCTGAGTTGCCCCTGCCCTGCCCTGCACCGCATCGAGGATTGCACGCGATGAACGTTCCGCACGAGCGAGCCTTGACCCAGACGCGACGGCACTTTTTCGGGGGTGTTGGCCTGAGCCTCGGGGCGATTGCTCTGGGAGCGTTGCAAGGACGCGCGGCGACTCGAACCGATGACCCGATGTCGCCAAAGCCGACGATGCATGCGCCGAAAGCAAAATCTGTCATCTATTTACACATGGCGGGGTCGCCGTCACAGCTTGATCTGTTCGAGCATAAGCCTGAACTGATGAAATTCAGCGGCAAGGACTGTCCGGCGGAGTATCTGGAAGGGAAACGGTTCGCTTTCATCAAGGGAACGCCCAAGATGCTCGGGCCTCAGTTTGTGTATGCGAGGCATGGGCAGTCGGGTCAGTGGATCAGCGAGCTTCTGCCCCACTTTTCGAAGGTGGTGGACAAGACATGCGTGATCCGGTCAATGTCGACAACCGAGTTCAATCATGCTCCTGCACAATTGTTTGTGCATACGGGTCAGGCACGACCGGGAAATCCGAGCATGGGCTCATGGGCAACCTATGGTCTGGGAAGCGAGGCAGAGGATTTGCCGGGCTTCGTGGTGCTTTGCTCTGGCGGCAAAGTTCCTGATGCGGGCAAGAGCGTGTGGGGCTCTGGCTTTCTTCCTTCGGTGTATCAAGGAGTGCAGTGCAGGACTGACGGAGACCCGGTATTGTACCTCTCCGACCCCGCAGGGATGAGCCGCTCGCTACGTCGCAAGACACTCGATACCCTCCGTGAGCTCAACGAGCATCAACTCTCTCAGGTGGGAGATGCGGAGACGTTGACTCGTATCGCTCAATACGAACTTGCTTACAAGATGCAGATATCAGTACCCGAGGCGATGGACCTGACTCGGGAACCGCTTGAAGTGCTGGACCTTTACGGGGCGTCGCCCGGTTTTGTTTCCGAGGCTGAATCGGCGGACGATCCGAGGGTGCTTTACAAAGGGGATGACCCGACCTTCGCGAATAATTGCCTGCTCGCCCGTCGGTTGGTTGAACGTGGAGTGAGATTTGTGCAGCTGTATGATTGGGGATGGGACCACCACGGTTCCTCTCCTGGGGAGTCGATCGACGAGACGTTACCGATCAAGTGTCGTCAAATCGACCGAGCGGTCTCCGGTTTGCTAATTGATCTAGAACGTCGAGGTTTGCTTGAGGAAACGCTCGTCGTTTGGGGGGGCGAGTTTGGTCGAACGCCGATGATGCAGAACAATGTCAACACTGAGCTGAAGCCCGGATTCGTTGGTCGTGACCACCACCCCGACGCGTTCACGATGTGGCTCGCGGGTGGAGGAATCAAGGGTGGACTGGCTTACGGATCAACGGATGAGATCGGTTATCACGTCGCCGAGCATCCGATAACGATCCGGGATCTCCAGGCTACGATTCTTCACCTTTTGGGCCTTGATCCTTATCGCTTCAGTGTTCCGTACCAGGGGCTTGAGAACCGCCTGATCGGTCCGACCGATGAAGGGAAGATCATCAGCGCCATCCTGGCATGAGTTGTCGCAGTTTGTCACGCGTTGTTGAAACGCGGTTCACTCAATCATGGCAAGCCTTGGACATTGACCAAGGAATCAATGCTCGGGTGCTTGCTCCTCCTGCTGTTTCAAAGCCTGGAGGTGCGGTTCGACCGCCTGACCGATTTGCTCGTGTGACTCGTAGGGAAGGTAACTCGCACGCATCACGAGTCGCGAGAGACGACCGACCTCTGCATCAGGGAAGAGTGCCTGGAAGTCCCAGGCAGGATTGTTCGGGCCACCTCCGGAAGGAGACTGAGAAAGTCGGACATGGTCGTGCGGCCGGAAGACCTGGGCAAAGGCCATTCCGTGACTGACTCCGAAGTACCAGGGCTCGTCGTAGCGGTAGTGGGATCGGTTGAAGACGAGGGTGAGGGGGAAGTCGGGGTCGCGGGGGAAGCTGCGGTGGTCGTCGGCGGCCAGATGCGTGGCGAGCACGCCGTGTTCGGGAGACGTCGCTTCAACCCAGTGTGGGGTCGGATCGCCACCGTTCTGGTGACCAACGAAATGGATCGATTTGGATTCGGGTTGATTGATGTAACTCGCCCAGAACAGACCGATGAATCCGTTGCGGAAAGTTGCTCGACGTGGAATGAAATCGACCGTCAGCTCAATGGTTCCGTCGGGGAGCAAGGCGTAACGATGGCAGCTCTCCAGTCCCCAGGTTGGGGTGGGAGCCTGATACAGCTCGGCCGTATGCTCGTCAATGAGACGGAGTTCCATCGGAGCATGCCGAGGTTCGAACAGAATCTGCCGATCCTGGGTGATTCCATCGTGGATATGTTCAAAATTTAAT